>JAFEFK010000906.1 GCA_018240625.1 Pseudomonadota bacterium | reverse complement strand
GGGTGAGGGGGCGTTCGACATCGAGAGTCCGTACCCCCTCACCCCAACCCTCTCCCCACGGGAGAGGGAGCGCTCATCACGGCTAGGCGCACAGTTCCATCAACTCGCCTGCGTCAGCCCGGTGCCGCCGTAGAGCCAGGCGAGGTGGCCGTAGTAATCCTCCGACGATTTCGCGCTCATGATGGCGTTGCGCAATTCGGCGTGCAGGCCGGCGGGATGATAGATGTGCTCGCCGATCAGGCGCGACTGCAACTGCACCCGCGCGGTGCGCGCAAAGCGCTGCTGGCGATAGTTTTCAAGCGCGGCCGCGAGATCATCGGGATGATCCGCCAGCATCTGCGACAGGCAGACCGCGTCCTCCATCGCCATGCAGGCGCCTTGCGCGAAATATTGCATCATTGGATGCGCGGCGTCGCCGAGCAGCGCCACGCGGCCATCGATCCAACGCTCGTTGGGATCGCGGTCGCACAGCACCCAGAGCTTCCAGTCCTTGCCATGGCGGATGATGGTTTGCGCGCGGGGATGGACGTGCGTAAAGCCCTGCATCACCTCGTCCTCGGAGACCGGCTTGCCCGCGACCGGCTCGGGCGCGTCGTTGTGATAGGTGACGACGAGGTTGAATACCTTCCAGCCCGACAGCGGATAATGCACGATGTGGCACTTCGGCCCGGCCCACAGCGTCGCCGCGTTCCAGCGCAGGTCTTCCGGCATCTGTTCGGTCGGAATGACCGAGCGGTAGGTGGTGTGGCCGGAGACGCGCGGCGCGCCGTCGCCGATGAGTTGCTTGCGGATGTTGGACCACAATCCGTCGGCGCCGATCAGCAGCGATCCGGTGATCTTGTCGCCAGATGCAAGCCGCGCGGTGACGGACGCGCCATCCTGATCGTAGCCCGCGACTTCGCTGCGGGTACGCAGCTCGATCAGGGGATGTTCGCGGCAGGCTTTGAGGAACACGCCGTGCAGATCGCCGCGGTGCACGACGGCATAGGGATTGCGGAAGCGGGTGCGGAAGGCGTCCCCGAGATCGATGTGGGTGATCTCCTCGGCGCTGAGCGCATCCATCAGCCGCAGCTTGTCGATATAAACCGCCATGGCGCGGGCAGCCTCGCCGACGCCGAGCGTGTCGAAGGCGTGAAACGCGTTGGGGCCGAGCTGGATGCCCGCGCCGATCTCGCCGAGCGCGGCCGCCTTTTCCAGCACGGTGACGCGAAAGCCCTTTTGCGCGAGGCCGAGCGCGGCAGCGAGACCGCCGATGCCGCCGCCCGCAATGAGGATCGGGCGCTGCTCAAGCATGGGTTTGTTCATTTGCTAAACCGTTGATGCGGCGCTTGCGCGGCGCGGCCGCGCGTTGTGCTTTGCCATGATCGATCCGCAGCGGCGCGCGCGAGACGTCGTTGTTGAGATGGACGAGTTTCGCCAGCAGCGTCATTATGGTCTTGCGCTCGGCGGGCTTGAGCGGCGCCATCATCCGCTCCTGCGCGCGATCGATCGCAGGCATCGCCTTTGCCAGCAGCCGCGCGCCCTTCGGCGTCATGTGCAGCACCTTGACGCGCTTGTCGTCCGGCGTGGCACGGCGGACGATCAGCTCTTTCGCCTCGAGCCGTTCCAGCACGCTGCCGAGCGTCGAGCGGTCGAATGCCACCAGCGCCGACAGCCGGGTCGCATCGATGCCGGGGTCGTCGCGGATCGCCACCAGCGCGGCGTATTGTACCGGGGTGAGATCGAGCGCGCCGCATTCCTCCATGAAGATCGCGACCGCGATCTGCTGCATGCGGCGGAACAGGTGTCCCGGTTTGGTGTAGACGTCCTGCATCGTGGGTGCGGATTTACTCGGCATCGTGCTGCTGGTCCGGGGTGGCGTCGGCGAATGCCTTGATGTCCTTGGTGGCGGCTTCGGTCTCGAGCAGCCGCGGAAAGGCCGAAACGTCGACGCCGAAGCGGCGCGCGTTGAACAGTTGCGGGATCAGGCAGAGGTCGGCGATCGTCGGCGTCGCGCCGAAGCAGAACGGGCCGTGCTCATGGGCGATCAGCTTCTCGCAGGCGCCGAGGCCTTCGGTGTTGGCCCACGCCGCCCATGCCGTGACGGTCTCCTCGGGCAGGCCGAGTTGTCGCAGCCGCGCCAGCACCTTGAGATTTTGCACGGGATGGGTGTCGCAGGCGATCACCTGCGCGAAGGACCGGACCTTTGCCCGCGCCAGCGGATCGGATGGCAACAGCGGCTGCGCGGGATGGGTTTCGTCGAGCCATTCGATAATCGCGAGCGATTGCGTCAGCATAGTGCCGTCGTCCAGCTCCAGCGTCGGCACCAGCCCCTGCGGATTGCATGAGAGATAGTCCGGCGCGTGCTGCTCACCCTTGCGCAGGTGATGCGTGAGGTGGTGCGTCTTCAGGCCCTTGAGGTTGAGGGCGATCCGCACCCGCCACGAGGCGGTGCTGCGGTAATAGCCGTGCAGCTTCATGCGATGGGTTCCTCCGGTCAGGCTGGCTGTTGTCCGCCAATATTGACAGTATGCAGTCTATCAGTATGCTGTCAATAACGAGACATCGATAACGGGATATGGAGGAGCGCGTCATGGAGCAGGCCCCGCAACGCACGCCCGAGCGCGAGGCGTTCTATCGCAAGATCGACGGCGAGAGCATGACGGCGCTGTGGACCGTGATGAGCGATCTCATCACGCCGCAGCCGAAAAGCGCGTGCCGGCCGCACCTCTGGCACTTCGATGCGATCCGCGCCTACATGCTGGAAGCCGGCGCGCTGATCACCGCCAAGGAGGCGGAGCGGCGCGTGCTGATCCTCGAAAATCCCGGCCTGCGCGGGCAATCCAAGATCACCACGTCGCTCTACGGCGGCGTGCAACTGGTGATGCCGGGCGAGGTTGCACCTGCGCACCGCCATTCGCAGTCGGCGCTGCGCTTCATCCTGGAGGGCAAGGGCGCACACACCACCGTCGACGGCGAGCGCACCATGATGGAGCCGGGCGACTTCGTCATCACGCCGGCGATGGCCTGGCACGATCACGGCAACGCCTCGCCCGATCCGATGTTCTGGCTCGACGGTCTCGACATTCCGCTGGTGCAGTTCTTCGATGCATCGTTTGCCGAAGGTCTCGGCGCGGACGAGCAGAAGGTCGCGCGCCCCGATGGCGACAGTCTTGCGCGCTATGGCAGCAATCTGCTGCCGGTCGATCTCAAGCACACCGCGAAGTCATCGCCGGTGTTCAACTATCCCTATGCGCACACCCGCGAGGCGCTCGAGAAAATGAAGGCGCGCGACGACTGGGATGCCTGCCATGGCGTCAAGATGCGCTACACCAATCCGGTCAACGGCGATTATGCCATGTCGACCATGGGGACATTCATCCAGCTTCTGCCGAAGGGATTTACCTCGAGCCGCTATCGCTCCACCGACGCCACCGTGTTCGTGCCGGTGGAGGGCCGCGGCCGCTCGCGCATCGGCGATACCGTGGTCGAATGGGGCCCGAAGGACATTTTTGTGGTGCCGAGCTGGCAGCCGGTGACTCATGAGGCGAGCGAGGAGGCCGTGCTGTTCAGCTATTCGGACCGCCCGGTGCAGGAGAAGCTCGGCCTGTTCCGCGAAGATCGCGGCAATGCGTGAAATGCGTGAGGTGCTTATCCCTCCCCCCGCTTGCGGTGGGAGGGTGGCGTGTCGCGCCGTCTTCCCCTCTCCCCTTGTGGGAGAGGGTGGGGCGAATGAGCGAAGCGAATTCGAGCCGGGTGAGGGGTGTGCCTCACAATAAAATGACCCCTCACCCGCCCTCGCTTTGCTCGGGCACCCTCTCCCACAAGGGGAGAGGGGAAAAAGTTACACCTTCACCATGCGCTTGCCGCGGTTCTCGCCGGCCAAAAGCCCGATCAGCGCCTGCGGCGTGTTCGCAAGGCCGGCGATGACGTCTTCCTGCACCTTCAGTTTGCCGGATGAGACCCACGACTGCAGCTCAGTGAGGGCGGCGTCGCGCTTGTCCATGTAGTCCATCACGATAAAACCCTGCATGATGAGGCGCTTGACCACGATGAGGCCGGGTACGCCGCGCGGGCCGTGCGCCGAGGGCACGCCGTCATATTGCGAGATCGCGCCGCAACAGGCGATGCGGCCGTTGAGGTTCATCTGCGCGAGGCAGGCTTCCAGGATGTCGCCGCCGACATTGTCGAAATAGACATCGATGCCCTTGGGAGCGGCCGCGCGTAGCGCCTTGAAGGTCGCGCCGTCCTTGTAGTCGACCGCCGCATCGAAGCCGAGTTCTGATGTCAGCCAGTGGCACTTGTCCTTGCCGCCGGCGATGCCGACCACGCGGCAGCCTTTGATCTTCGCGATCTGTCCGACGATCGAGCCGACGGAGCCAGCCGCCGCCGACACCACGACGGTCTCGCCGGCTTTGGGCTTGCCGACATCGAGCAGGCCAAAATAGGCGGTGAGGCCCGCGATCCCGTAGACGCTGAGCAGGTGCGTCATCGGCTCCATGCGCGGCATCTTGCTGAGATGTTTCGCGGGCACGGCAGCATAGTCCTGCCAGCCGGTGTCACCGAACACGATGTCGCCTGGCTTGAGGCTTGCGTCCTTCGAGGCGACGACCTCGGCGATGCCGCCGCCGGCCATCACGGTATTGGCTTCGACCGCCGAGCGATAGGTGGCGCCGTGCATCCAGGCCCGGTTGGCCGCGTCGAGGGAAATATAGCGTACGCGCAGCAGTGCCTCGCCGTCTTTCGGTTCGGGAACACGTCCCTCCACCATCTTGAAGTGTTCGCGGCCCAGCTTGTCCGCGGGCTTTTGCACAAGCAGAATCTGGCGATTGATGGTGTCTGACATGTTCCCCCCTTTGCGCTGTTCATTGCCCAGGTAATTGCCGCTCATGAAACAGCCGATCGCACCATTGAGCGTTGCATCCGACGCTAGTCTGTGCCGGCGGATTGGACAACGGGAACATCGCGCCCGATCGCTCCGGCATTCCAGCGGGTGCGGCACGCCGTCGCGCGGAGCTTTCAAAACCTGCCACACTCATTTTCGTCGGATCACTAGGGGATTAAATGTCCAACAGGTTTACGCAATACATCTTGATCGCAATGGCGCTCGGCGTCGTGATGGGCAACAGCCGCGATGGCCGAACCGCGGATTTCATGGTGGCGGCGTTGCATGCCTGCAGCACCGAAAGCCGTTTTGTCCACCGGGGATTGCTGCGCAATTTTACGAAAGCGCCGTTGCACTGGGCCGTGACGATCGATCCGGCGATCGCCGTTGCACCGAAGCCCGCCGGGGACGCAAGCGCCGAAAACGACGGGATTGTGTTTGGCGATACGTCGACGGCCGCCGCGCGCTGAAGCCGTTTACTCGCGTTCTACCGTTGCGGTAATTTATTGCTCAAAGCCGATCTCACTCGGCAAGGAAATTTCGTCCTGCTGCCTATGTGAGAACGGATAAACTATTTCCAAAAATAGTCGCCGGTCATTTTCATTCCGCAATTGAACTTCACAACGCCTTCGACTAACTACCGCATCAGCGCGATGCCGCGCTCAGATCCTCAATGTTTGCAGTGGTTTTTGCAACATTCCCGCTGAACAGGCGGTTTGTTTCGCAAGGCGCTGTGATGGAAAAATAAAACCCATGAGCGCCTTTCATCGAGAGAAAGTTCTTTCCGTTCGCCACTGGACCGACACGCTGTTCAGCTTCCGCGCGACGCGCGACACCAGCTTCCGTTTCGCCAACGGTCAGTTCGCGATGATCGGCCTCGAGGTCGAGGGACGACCGCTGCTGCGCGCCTACAGCATGGCGAGCGCCAATCACGAAGAGACATTGGAGTTCTTCTCCATCAAGGTCGCCGACGGACCGTTGACCTCGCGGCTTCAAAAAATCAGGGAAGGTGACACCATCCTGGTCGGCCGCAAGGCGACCGGCACCCTGATCACCGACAACCTATTGCCCGGCAAGCGGCTGCTGCTGCTCTCGACCGGGACGGGACTCGCGCCGTTCGCAAGCCTGATCAAGGACCCGGATGTCTACGAGCAGTTCGAGAGCATCGTGCTGGTCCACGGCTGCCGACAGGTGTCGGAATTGGCCTATGGAGAACAGCTCGTTGCCGATCTGCACGAGGACGAGTTGTTCGGGCCGATGCTGAACGAGAAGCTGGTCTATTACCCGACGGTGACCCGCGAGCCGTTCCGCAATCGCGGCCGCATCACCGACCTGATCACATCGGATCAGTTGTTCGACGACATCGGGCAGGCGCCGCTCGATATCGAGACCGATCGCATCATGCTGTGCGGCAGTCCGGGCATGCTCGACGACCTCAAGCAGATGTTCGAGGCGCGCGGCTTCCTGGAAGGCAACCACAGCGAGCCCGGTCATTTCGTGATCGAAAAGGCCTTCGTGGAGCGCTGACGACGGCACGCGTGGTCCAAATCGGGCCCATGCCGCCGGCCGAAATCCCCCGCTGCATTGCACTGCGCAATGACGAAGGCCGCGCGATTCGTACGGCCTTCGTCATTTCAGCGGTTGGTAGGTGCTCATGATCGATTGATTTTGCGTCCGATGCCTCGCTACTCTCATGTCAGTATTCGGGGCTGCCAGGGTCGCCGCCGGACCGGGCGATGGCGCCACGCCGTGACGCGGATTGTGAGCGAGGTTTTATGGAAACGCTGATGCTTCCCTTCT
The DNA here is from genome assembly GCA_018240625.1 of Pseudomonadota bacterium. Classification (GTDB taxonomy): domain Bacteria; phylum Pseudomonadota; class Alphaproteobacteria; order Rhizobiales; family Xanthobacteraceae; genus Nitrobacter. The sequence goes on along the minus strand of JAFEFK010000906.1, from coordinate 8,246 downwards.
CGCCGCGCTTCATCGTCTTGACGATATGCGGCGTGGTCACAGCGCTGCTGATCGGTCTCGGGATCGCCGATCACAAGATCCTCAAGGTGGTGGTGATCCCGATCCTGATCTTCGGTGCGCTGACGGCGCTCGGCATCCGGGATCTCCTGCAAAAGAGCCACGCCGTCTTGCGCAACTATCCGATCTCGGCGCACATCCGCTTCCTGCTCGAAGAGATCCGCCCGGAGATGCGGCAGTATTTCTTCGAGAGCGAAAAGGACGGCATGCCGTTCAGCCGCGACACCCGCGCGGTGATCTACCAGCGCGCCAAGATGGTGCTCGACAAGCGGCCGTTCGGCACCCAGGAAAACATCTATGCCGAAGGCTACGAGTGGATGCACCACTCGATGGCGCCGAAGCCGCATGCGGAGGAGAAATTCCGCATCACGATCGGAGGACCGGACTGCAAACGGCCTTACTCGGCCTCGGTCTTCAATATTTCCGCGATGAGTTTTGGCGCGCTGAGTCCCAATGCCGTTCGCGCGCTCAATGCCGGTGCGAAGAAGGGTGGTTTCGCGCACGACACCGGGGAAGGCGGCTTCAGTCCCTACCATCGCGAAAACGGCGGCGACATCATCTGGGAAATCGGCTCCGGCTATTTCGGATGCCGAAATCGCGACGGCACCTTCAATGCCGATGAATTCGCCCGCGTCGCAGCCGACGACCAGATCAAGATGGTCGAGCTCAAGATCAGTCAGGGCGCCAAGCCCGGCCACGGCGGCGTGCTGCCGGCCGCGAAAGTCTCCGAGGAAATTTCCAGGATTCGCGGCGTCGGCATGGGCGAGGACTGCATCTCGCCGCCCTACCACAAGGCGTTTTCGACGCCGGTCGGCATGATGGAGTTCATCGGCGAGATGCGCCGCCTGTCGGGTGGCAAACCGGCCGGTTTCAAACTGTGCATCGGCCACAAGTGGGAGTTTCTCGCCATCTGCAAGGCGATGCTGCAAACGGGCATCTATCCCGATTTCATCGTCGTCGACGGCAACGAGGGTGGCACTGGCGCTGCTCCGCTCGAATTCATGGATCATCTTGGCATGCCGATGCGCGAAGGCGTTAATTTCGTGCACAATGCGCTGATCGGCATCAACGCGCGCGACCGCATCATGATCGGCGCGTCGGGGAAAATCGCGACCGCATTCGATATCGCGCGCGCCATGGCGCTCGGCGCCGACTGGTGCAATTCGGCGCGCGGCTTCATGTTCTCGCTCGGCTGCATTCAGTCGCTGAGTTGCCATACCGATCGCTGTCCGACCGGCGTGACCACGCAGGATCCCTCGCGCAATCGCGCGCTGGTGGTGCCGCACAAGCTGGAGCGCGTGTTCAATTACCACCACGCCACGCTGCATGCGCTGACGGAACTGATCGCGGCGGCGGGCCTCGAGCATCCGCAGGAGATCAGGCCGATCCATTTCTCGCAGCGCGTCTCCAACACCGAGGTGGCATCGTTCGACAAGCTCTATCCGTCGTTGCGGCCGGGCGAGTTGATCGACGGCACGGCCGATCCGCGCTTCCGCGACGCCTGGGCTCAGGCGCAGTCAGATTCATTCGCGCCGGCGTCATAACTTGTCATTCCGGGATGCGCGAAGCGAGTAACGCGCAGCGTTCTCGCTGACGGCGCAGACCCGGAATCCTGATCCTCGGGATTCCGGGTTCGCTCGTTTCACTCGCGCCCCGGAATGACGTTGAATTCAAAATTCCCCGTGCAGCCGCCCGGAAAACACATGCACCGGGCCGCGATCCGCGTTGTAGGCCGGGTTGGCGATGAACTGGTAGTCGGCCGTGAAGGTAAAATTCTTGTCGATCGCGAAGGCGTAGTACGCCTCGAGAATGCGTTCGGTCCGGTAATTGAGTTGGCCGTCGCCGATCAGCAGTCCCGTGCCGCCCGCGGCAAGGAAATCGCGATGCGCGCTGGAGAGGCCGTTGACCGCGCCGCCCACGCCGACGGTGTCGCTGGCGCGTCCCCAATAGCTTCCTTTCACGGAGACGCCGCCGGACACGCTGCGGTCGATATCGGTGAACGACAGGATTTCGGCTTGTCCATCGTTCCAGCTGGCGCGCGCGAACAGGCCGATATCCTTTGCGATCTGCTGTTCGGCGTTGACGTAGAAGCCGTATTTCAGATTGTCGCGGCGCAGGCTTGGGACGATCGCGTTGATGTCGAGCGCCGGATTGGCCGCTGCGACGGCGAGCACATCGCGGTAGTTGGCGGTGTTGCCGCGATTGGCGAAGGCGCCGAGCCGCAATTTGCCGGGCTGGTCCGAGATCGCGTAACGCTCTTCCAGCTCGACCGCGGTCCCGGCTGACTGGAATGTCAGTGCGTCGCTATTGGGAGCGGACGGCACTTGAAACAGGCCGGCGCGGATCGCCCAGTCCTTGCGGTTGAGTTCGACGACGCCGCCGCGCGTATAGCCCGGCAGATCGGCCGGGAAATCATAGGCCGCCGATGACCACATCGCCCAGTTCATGAAATCCGCGCGCGGATCCTTTGCATAGGAATTGCCGTCGAAAAAATCCCCGACGGCAAACCGCCCGACAATCAGCGTGATGCGATCGATGTCGCGCTTGCCGGCAAGTTGATTGGGGCCGTCGGGAACGTCTTCCTGCTCGCCGCCGAGTCCGATGGTCTGTTTCAGGTAATAGCGCTGGGCGCGGAATTTCGGGAACTCCGCGCCGGCCTTTTGCGCTTCGCCGTTCGGAAATCCGGCAAGCCCGAGCGTGCCGTTGAGGCCAAACCCCTGCGCCAGTTCCGGATCGAAATAAAACTCGCCGCCCTGCCAGAGACGCCAGCCCAGAAACGCCGTGGCCGTCAAAGTCTCCCGGCCCTGGCCGCCGCCGGGAAGACTGTCCGGCCCGGCATAGGGCGAGTGAATGGGCGGATAGGCCGACGCGATGAAGGTCGACTGCGCGTGCACATTCCAGTCGGTCGAATCCGGCAGTGTGACGCGCGGTGCGGTCGCCCGAGCATCGCCTGCTGGAGGTGCGTCGGATAACCGGTAGTTGAGGCCGAATTTGATGGCGTGGATGTTCGGGGTGACGCCGATATTCGGCAAACCGGCATCGCTGAGATCGTAGGCCCGGCGCGCCAGATCGATGTAGTCGTACTCGGCCTTGGCGGTCCAGTTGCCGCCGACCGCGAATTCGACACCCGCGCCGGCGGTCCAGCCCGGATGGGTCTGTGCTCTCGTTTCGGCAACCTCGCCATTCGCGCCGGTGATGTCGACGCGGGTTCGCCCCCACGCGAAGCCGCCGGTGACGTATGGCATCAGCGTCCCGAACGCATAGCCGATACGGCCGCGCAGGGTTGCGGCATAGTCGATCGAGCTGTTGTACGGCGCCGGCGTCAGCCGCGGCATGTCGACAGGGCTTGGGAATGAAGCATCGGCCTCGATGCCGAGCACGGCATTGTTCGAGAACTGCCGGGTGTAGCCGGCTTGAATGCCACCGATCAGGCCGGTGATGCTGGGAGGAAAGACCACGCCCTGGTCGGGCTGCGCGTTGGCCATATTGCCAAGACTACCACCGCCATAACCGGCATGACCGCCGAGATAAAACCCGGTCCAGTTGTAGACGGACATGGCGTCGGACGCCTTCACGGCCATATCCGCAGCCCCGGCGGTGCGCGCGAACGCAAGCGTGCCAAGGGCCACGCCGGCCACGACGCTTCTCAGGCGTCGCGTGGCGGCTGTTGGCTCAGGCCTACCGTGTCCTGCCCGAATGAACGTCTCAGCCTTCGTCACTACGGTTTCCTTAGAACCTCCGGCAGACTCCGAATCCGCCCAAACGATTGATTTGGCAATCGTTGTTTCTGCCCAATCGGGTTCTGTCGGAGCTAAAGCAGGATCACATTTTGCTTATTATTGCAATTAATTCGCAATTGCAAGTGAGGGAGTGTTGCTCGGAGACTTTCCTCATCGCACGCCCGGATGATCGCGGTGTGACAACTGGGCGAGCAGCGACAATCGCGGCTCCCAATCCTGACGTCACCGACAGCCAGGAAACTGTCCGGATGGTTGAACGCTATTTCCCGGGCGATGGCTGACAGCAGCGCCGACGCCGAGGTTGGAACGACCCGCTCGAAAATCGGACGGGTCAGCGTCAAGGGAAGCGGCGAAGATTGTACGCGTCAGTCCCGGCTCGGCTGGGTGGGCGCGCGGATCTCGCCGGATTTTTTAGTCGCAGACGCGGACGCGGCGGATGTAGTTGCCGTAAGCGTCGTATTGGCGGACCCAGCCGCAGCGGCGATAGCCGTCATAGTAATAGCCGTTAGCCGCAATGGCGCTGCCGACCGCCGCTGCGCCGATGACACCGGCGGCGATGCCGAGGCCGAGACCAAGGCCCCTGGCTTCCGCCTGCTGCGGCGCGGCGGCGACCATGCCGGTGGTGGTGAGAGCAACGAGCGCGAACGCGGCAACCGTGGTCTTGAGCGACATTTGAAATCTCCATCATGTTCGGTGCGGCCCGTTATCTGCCGACATGCCCATTGGTGGAGGCGTCGCCTGGTGCGGTTCGAAAAAATTTGGTTTCAATCCGGTTTCGCGACAACGCCGAATTGTTTCGGATAGCTCAAGCCGGATCGCGCGGGCCGCCTGTCAGCACCGCCGGATCGAACCTGTCCATGTCGGCCAGCAATTCGCAGAACGCGCGCGCGCCGTGCTCCAGCAGCCGTTCGCCCTTCTCGGCGGAGGCCTGCGTCGCATCGCCCACCGCACCGCTTTCGTGAAGGTCCTGCGTCTGCCATGCGAACGGCGCTGGCCGTTGCGAACTGAGCCAGCGATAGCTTTTTTCCATCGCGATGCCCGCCGAGCGGAAGTTGGCGATGCGGTCGCGGCGCACGTCGTTGGGATACCGCGCCAGCATGATCGATGTTTCGACCGCGCCGCCATGAATGCCGTGACGCAACTCCTCCGCATCGAACAAACCGTCCGGCACGCCGAAGCGCGACCACGCGGTGGTGACCGCGAGCATACGATGCCGCGCGCGCAAATCCTGCGCCACCATCATCATCGCAGCGCTGTTGCCGCCGTGGCTCGACACCATCACGAGCTTTCTCACGCCGGCCCGCGCCACCTCTTCGCCGAGTGAGGTCCATGCTTTCAGCGCCGCCTCATTGCTCAATGTCAGCGTGCCCGGAAAATCCGTATGCTCGGTGGAGATACCGATCGGTTGCACTGGCAGGAAGGTCGCCGGAATATCTTGCGGCAGCAGTTTGCGAACCTCTGCGAGATAGGCCTCCGCGATCAGGATGTCGGTGGTGAGCGGCAGATGCGGTCCGTGCTGCTCGGTCGCAGCCAGCGGCAGCACCGCGATCCAGTTCGCGGCGGTCTCCGGAGCAATGCCGGACCAGCGAATATCGTCCCAGTCGCGCGGAGGCCCTTTGCGTGTCATCGTTCGCAGCGTTTCATTGAATCGAATTGCTTGGTATCAGTGGGGATCGCACGGTGAGATCGCCCCGGTCTGCGCCTGTCCGATCCCTTCCTATCATGGGCCAGAACGATCGACGGAGTCCAATGATGCGCCTTGTCCATTTGCTGCGACCGTTAACGGCCGGATTGATGCTGGCGCTGATGCTCGCCGGATCGGCCGCCGCCGAGCCGGTGCTGGACAAAGTCTCCTTTGGCACAAATTGGGTCGCGGAGGGCGAGCATGGCGGCTTCTTTCAGGCGCTGGCCGATGGCACCTACAAGAAATATGGCCTGGACGTGACCATCGTTCCCGGCGGGCCAAATGTGAACAACCGGGCTCTGCTGGTCGCCGGCAAGCTCGATTTCTTCATGAGCGCGAACACGCTGCAATCGTTCGATGCGGTCGCCAACAAGGTGCCCGTCGTCGCGGTTGCCGCGATGTTCCAGAAGGATCCGCAGGTGTTTCTCGCGCATCCGGAATCCAGGGTCGCCAGGCTGGAAGATCTCAAGCCGCTGACGCTGTTCGTCTCCAAGGAAGGGATTTCAAGCTATTTCCAGTGGCTGAAGTCGGAATTTGGTTTCGATGAAAGCAAGGTCAAGCCCTACACATTCAATGCGCAGCCGTTTCTCGCCGACAGGAATAGCGCGATGCAGGGTTACGTCACATCGGAGCCGTTCGCGGTCGAAAAGCAGGCCGGTTTCAAGCCGACCGTGATCCTGCTTGCCGATGCCGGTTTCAATACCTATTCGACCTTGATCGAAACCCGCCGCGATCTGATCGACAAGAAGCAGGATCTCGTACAGCGTTTCGTCGACGCCTCGATCATCGGCTGGTATACTTATCTGTACGGCGACAACACAGCCGGCAAGGCCATGATCAAGAAACTCAACCCGGACATGACCGACGATTTGCTGGCCTATTCGGCCGCGAAGATGAAGGCGTATGGCATCGTCGACTCCGGCGATAGCCTGCGTGACGGGATCGGCGCGATGAACGACGCCCGCTATGCAAGCTTCTTCGACAAGATGGTGCGGGCCGGTGTCGTGCGGCGCGACATCGATTTTCGCAAGGCCTATACGCTGCGTTTCGTCAACAAGGGCGTTGGCCTCGACCTGCGGCCCGACAAATAAGCCTGCCGCCGATGATCGAACCCGCAGCAGCATTGTCCGGAGCCGGCGTCGTTCCGCGCCCGGGTATTGCCGTCAACCTGACAGATGTCACAAAAATCTATGATCGCGGCGTGGCAGCGCTGGGTCCACTCGATCTTGAGGTGCGCGGCGGCGATTTTGTATCGCTGCTCGGCCCTTCAGGGTGTGGCAAGTCGACGGCGCTGCGTCTGATCGCGGGACTGAGCGCGCCCACATCCGGCACGATCTGTGTCGCCGGCGGCGGCCGTTCCATCGGATTTGTGTTTCAGGAGCCGACGCTGATGCCGTGGGCCAGCGTTCGCGACAATGTGGCGCTGCCGTTGAAGCTTGCGCATCGGCCGCGCGCGGAGATCGACGGGCGCGTCGAGGCGGTGCTTGTGCGGGTCGGGTTGACGGATTTTGCCGCGGCCTATCCGCGCGAATTGTCCGGCGGCATGAAGATGCGGGTATCGCTGGCGCGCGCGCTCGTCACCGATCCGGATATTCTCCTCATGGACGAGCCGTTCGCCGCGCTCGACGAGATCACGCGCTTCCGGCTCAACAACGACCTGCTCGCGCTGTGGCGCGATCTGCGCAAGACCGTCGTCTTTGTCACGCATTCGGTCTTCGAGTCGGTGTACCTTTCACGCCGCGTTGTGGTGATGACGTCGCGGCCCGGCCGCATCAGCGCCGAGTTTCCCATCGATACGATTGAACCGCGCGGTGAGGATTTCAGGACGTCGGCTGAATTTGCAGCGTACTGCCGCGCGGTGTCGATTGGGCTGACGCAAGCGGCAAGCGAGGGAACCGTCCGACGATGATCGCGTCCGGTGCATCCCCGCCGTCGACCGCCAGCGAGCCGTCGGGCCGAAGTCGGCCAGCGCCGATGGCGCGCCTGCTGTTGCCGGTCGCCGTGCTCGTGGCGGGCGTTCTGGTATGGGATCTGGTGGTACGGATCAACCAGATTCCGCCTTACGTGCTGCCGGGTCCATGGCTGGTGGCGACGACGCTGGTACAGGACTGGCCGATCCTGTGGCATTCGTTGCTGACGACTTTACTGACCACGCTGGAGGGCTTTGTCGCTGCAGCCGCCGGTGGCGTCGCGCTGGCGCTGCTGTTCAACCAGTCCAAGTGGCTGGAACGTGCACTGTTGCCTTACGCTGTAATTCTGCAGGTGACGCCGGTGATCGCAATCGCGCCGCTGCTTTTGATCTATCTGCCGCAGCAGACCGCGGTGGTCGTTTGCGCCTGGATCGTCGCATTCTTTCCGGTGCTGTCGAATACGACGCTCGGTCTCAATTCGGTCGATCGCAATCTCGCAGGGCTGTTTCAACTCTATGGTGCATCGCGGAGGCAGACGTTGCGCTATCTGAAACTGCCGGCAGCATTGCCGTATATCCTCGGCGGCCTGCGTATCTCCGGTGGATTGTCGCTGATTGGCGCCGTCGTGGCGGAAATCGCGGCGGGTTCGGCCGGGGCGGACGCGGGACTCGCCTACAGAATTGCGGAATCCGGTTACCGGCTCAATATTCCCCGCATGTTTGCCGCGTTATTATTGCTCTCTCTGACCGGGATTGTCATTTATATGTGTCTCGCGGCCGCGTCGCATCTGATGTTGCGGCGCTGGCACGAAAGCGCGCTTGGAAAGGAAAACTGATGGCTGCTCGCGTATCTTCG
>JAFEFK010000905.1 GCA_018240625.1 Pseudomonadota bacterium | reverse complement strand
GTTCGGCGACCCAGTTGATCTGGAATTTGCCGCCGGCGTCAGGCGCCTTCGAAATCGGATAGCAGACGAATTTCAGGATTTCGTGCCCGGCCATGATCATGGTGCGGCCGGTAAGGAACGCATCCGATGCGGTGATGCCGCGCCAGAGGATGCGTCCGTTCCAGATCGGCGGACCTTCCTGCGGGTAGAGCTTTTCGCGGATCGCCGAATGAATGCCGTCGGCGGCGATCAGAAGTGCGCCATCGTAGCTGCCTGCGGATTTGCCGGTGGCCTTGTCGATGAAATCGGCACGAATGCCGTCCGGCGTCTCGGACCAGCCCGAGAGATGATGACTGGTCAGGATGTTGTCCGCGCCGAGCCGTTCGGTCGCGGCATCGAGCAGGATCTGTTGCAGCGTGCCGCGGTGAATCGAGAACTGCGGCCACTTGTAGCCGGCCTCCAGGCCGCGCGGCTCGCTCCAGATCGGCTTGCCGTGTTTTGAGAAAAACGCCAGCTCCCTGGTGCGCACGCCCGAGGCATCGAGTTGCTCGAGCAACCCGAGTTCGATCAGTTCGCGCACCGCGTGTGGCAGCACGTTGATGCCGACGCCGAGCGGCCTCAAGGCCGGCACGCTCTCGAACACTTTGGCAGGTACGCCGATTTGATGAAGGCTGAGCGCCAGCGTCAGTCCGCCAATGCCGCCGCCTGCGATAAGAACCGTCATGACGTGTCTGTCTCCCAGTTGTGATTGTCATGACATGCACCACGTGCAGGGGCAACCGCGAAACGAGAACGCCGTGCGGCAGCCAATCCACGGTTGCCGAGAAACGGTTGGACGAACCGGAGCGGACCTCCTACGTTCGGCGATCTTCGGGGACCTTATATGATCAAGCTTTATTACGCCGCTCACACTTGCTCGCTGGCGTCGCACATCGCGCTCGAGGACGCGGGCGCCGAATATTTCACCGAGCGGGTCAGTTTCGAGACAAACGAGCAGAACAGCCCGGCATACCTCGCCGTCAATCCGAAAGGGCGCGTGCCATCGCTGGTAACCGATCGCGGCGTGCTGACGGAAACGCCGGCGATGCTGGCCTACATCGCACAGACGTTTCCGCATGCCCGGCTGGCGCCGCTGGACGACGCTTTTGCGTTTGCGCAGGTGCAGGCCTTCAACAGCTATATCTGCTCGACGTTGCACGTCGCGCACGCCCACCGGATGCGTGGCCATCGCTGGGCCGATGACGAGTCGTCGTTCGCGGACATGCAGCGCAAGGTGCCGCAATCCGTCAGCGCCTGCTACGCGCTGATCGAGCGCGAGATGTTCAGGGGACCGTGGGTGATGGGCGATGCCTACACCGTGTGCGATCCCTACCTGTTCACGCTGGCGCAGTGGATGGAAGACGACAGCGTGGACGTGTCGAGACTGCCGAAGGTGCTGGACCATCGCCGCCGCATGTCGGAACGGCCAGCGGTCCGCAAGGCGATCGCCGACGAACTGGCGTGAGAGCGACGGCGGCCGGTCAGACCGAGGCCTGTCCCGTGGGAAGCGCTGCGCGGTTGGCATGATGCTTGCGACTCCCGCGAGGATTCCAATCGCGAAAGGGTCGATCATGAGTGCCGTTATTCCTTCCTCATCCGCGCCAGGCGGAGCCCGCTGGGTTCAATTGGTTCTGGGCGTGATTGCCATGATGGCGATTTCCAGCCCGCAATATGTGTGGACGCTGTTCGTCAAACCGTTCCAGACCGCGACGGGCGCGACACTTCCTGCGATCCAGGTCACGTTCTCGCTGCTGATCGTGTTGCAGACATGGTTCTCACCGGCGCAAGGCTGGCTGATCGATCGCTTTGGTCCAAAACTGCTGATCGCGATCGGTGGTCTGCTCAGTGGAGCGGGCTGGGTGCTGTCCGCGCATGTCACGACGTTGCCTGCTCTCTATGCAACCTATGGCCTGTTTTGCGGCATCGGGACCGGCATCGTCTATGTCGGCATCGTCGGCCTGATGGTGCGCTGGTTCCCGGACCGGCGCGGCTTTGCGACCGGAATCGTCGCGGCCGGTTACGGTTTCGGGGCCATCCTGACCACGATTCCGATCGACAGCATGATCAAGTCGTCGGGACATCAGGCAACCCTCACGACCTTCGGCATCATTCTCGGTCTGGTCGGAATGGCAGCGGCGCTGGGCCTGCGAATTCCGCGCCAGGATGAAACCGCGGCTGCCATGGCCCATGTTCAGGTCGCGTCCAGCGCCCGCGATACGGCTCCGAAAGAGATGCTGAAAACGCCGGTGTTCTGGCTGATGTTCGCCATGATGACGATGATGTCGACGGGCGGCCTGATGGTGATTTCGCAATTCGCCAATTTCGCGCGCGATTTCGGCGTCGCCAACATCGTGATCTGGGGGACGGCGGCATTGCCGTTGGCGCTGACGGTCGACCGCATCACCAACGGGCTGACGCGGCCGTTCTTCGGCTGGGTCTCCGACAGGATCGGCCGGGAGAACACCATGGGCCTGGCTTTTCTGCTCGAGGCGGCGGCGGTGACCGTGATGCTGTTGGTGCGCGACAACGCAATGGCCTTCGTTGTGCTGTCGGCGGTGGTATTTTTCGGATGGGGTGAAATCTTCTCGCTGTTTCCCTCAACGCTCACCGACACGTTCGGAACCAGGCACGCAACCACCAACTACGGCTTCCTCTATATGGCGCAGGGTGTGGGTTCGGTGCTCGGCGGCCCGGTGGCCGCGATGATCTACGGCGCCGCCGGAAGCTGGGTGCCGGTGTTCAGCCTCATCATCGCGATGGATGTCCTGACGGCGTTGCTGGCGCTGGCGGTACTCAAGCCGTGGCGCGCCGCGCTTCTGGGTTACGGTTCAGCGCCGTTGGCGGTCAGTCCCAAAACGGCGAATGCCTGATATCCCGATAACCGCACGCCGCGGGACAAGCCCGCGGCGTGTGATGTTGATCCATTTAGAAGAGCAGAGCCGAACGTAAAGCTCACGCCACCTTGGTCTTGAGATGGCCGAACATGATGTTCTTGGCTTCCTCGTCCATGTCCGTCTTGAACGTGAACTTGTCTTTCAATGCGATCGCTTTGGCCGCGGCCGGCCGTGCCGAGATCTCGTCGAGCAACCGCTTCACGTTCGGATATTTTGCGAACACGTCGTCGCCGAGCACGAACGGGGCCATGCGCGCCCAGCCCCAGAACGCCATGTCGACGATCGTATAGGTATCGCCGACCATGTATTTGCTCTTGGCGAGATGGTCGTCGAGGATCTTGTAGTGACGATGCGCCTCGTACTGGTAGCGGTTGTGCGCGTAGTCGAGACCTTTCGGCGCGGCGTGCTTGAAGTGCACGGCCTGGCCGGAATACGGCCCGAGGCCGGTCGCGATGAACATCAGCCACGAGAGCGTGGCCGCGCGATTGGCGGGCGTATTCGCCGGCATGAACTTGCCGGTCTTTTCGCCGAGATAGAGCAGGATCGCGTTGCTGTCGAATACGAACACGCCGTCGTCGTCGATGGCCGGTACCTTGCCGTTGGGATTCACTTTCAGGAAGTCCGGCTTGAACTGCTCGCCCTTGCGGGTGTCGACCGGCACGAGTTCGCAGGGCAGGCCGGTCTCTTCCAGAAACAGTGCGACCTTGTTCGGGTTCGGCGCGCCGTTGAAATAGAATTTCAGCATCGAAAAACTCCACTGTTTGTTCTTGAAATGGAAACTGGAACGCGGCGATCACCGCGAGAGCGGCATTCCATGCGGGGATTTTCGGGTCGATGCAACCGACGAGTTCGTGAGGAGCTTTATTTGATCGTCATTGCGAGCGGAGCGAAGCAATCCAAGCAGCATAATAGGCTGGATTGGTTCGTCGCGGTCGCTCCTCGAAGACGAGGAACCGAGCTCCTCGCAATGACGATTGCAGATGGCCGCCGCAATCGATGTTTTAGCGGCTGCTATCAGCCCGCCGCCATGCCGCTGCGGATTTCGGCGCGAAGTTCGTCGATCAGCTTGAGGCCCTTCTTGGTCTCGATATGCCAGAACGTCCAGCCGTTGCAGGCGCCGGAGCCCTGCGCCACCGCGCCCATGCGATGGATCGAGCCGACCTTGTCGCCGAGCATGATGGCGCCGTCGGCGCGCACCAGCGCGCCATGGCGTTTTTTCGAATCGACCAGTTTTGCGCCCGGCGAAATCATGCCGCGCTCGATCAGTTCGGAGAATGCCACGCGCGGCGCCTCGCGCGCGGTCATGAACGGCGCCAGCGTCGCCTCCGGCAGCGGCTCGACCGCCGCGATACGCTTTTCGGCGGCATTGGCGTAGGTCTGGTCGCGCTCAAAACCGATGTAGGCGCGGCCGAGGCGTTTTGCGACGGCGCCTGTGGTGCCCGTGCCGTTGAACGGATCGATCACGAGATCGCCGGGCTTTGACGACGACAGCAGAACACGCGCCAGCAGCCCTTCCGGCTTCTGCGTCGGATGAACCTTCTTGCCGTCCTTGCCCTTCAGCCGCTCGTCGCCGGTGCACAGCGGAATCAGCCAGTCGGAGCGCGCCTGCACGTCTTCGTTGGCGGCCTTCAGCGCTTCATAGTTGAAGGTGTAGCCCTTGGCGTTCTCGTCGCGCGCGGCCCAGATCATGGTCTCGTGCGCGTTGGTGAAACGGCGGCCGCGGAAATTCGGCATCGGATTGGTCTTGCGCCAGACGATGTCGTTGAGAACCCAGAAGCCGAGGTCCTGCATGATCGCGCCGACGCGGAAGATGTTGTGATACGAACCGATCACCCACAACGTCGCCGAGGGCTTCATGATGCGGCGGCAGGCCAAGAGCCAGGCGCGGGTGAAGTCGTCATAGGCGGCGAAGGATGAAAACTTGTCCCAGTCGTTGTTCACGGCATCGACGTGGGATTCGTCGGGACGTTTGAGATCGCCCTTGAGCTGCAGATTGTAGGGCGGATCCGCGAATACCAGATCGACCGAACCGGCTGGGAGCTTCGACATCTCGGCGACGCAGTCGCCAACGATGATACGCGAACTCGGGGACTCGAATTTAGTGCGGGGCGCCTTTGCAGACGCCCCGCGACGCGACACAACCATGACTCAATTACTCTGACTCAGGCGACGCTGTCGGCGACGCGGGACTAAACAACCGACTGGCGTTACAGTGACCGGCCAAAGTAAAAATCGACTTAATTGCAGAAACGTTTTGCAACGGCGCGTGAAACCAAATTCCTTTGGGCGCGCGTGCGGAACGAATGACGTTGTTGATGGCAACAGATGCGGCGAAGTTTCGCCGAATTCGCTTGTGATGCCGCGAAAAGGCGGAGTTCCTCGCGACGGCGCACGAGTCTGTTCCAATATTCGTTCCGCAGGTTCTCTGCGTGACACGGTGCGAATGCCGGGTTCGCTCCACTAGGCAATTTTTGCCGGGCGGGCTATTGATTAACGAAGTGGAAATTTTACGTTGTTGTCGCGGACATGCGGCAATGCCACGATCGATCGGAAATGAGGGACGAGCGCCATGCGTTATGACGATTTCCGCCGCAGCGACAATATCGACGATCGCCGCGACGACGATGGCGGCGGCATGGGCGGCGGGGGTGGCGGTTTCGGTCTTCCGATGGGCGGCGGCGGATTGGGTATCGGCACCATCATCGTACTCGGCCTCGTCGGCTATGCGTTCGGCATCGATCCGCGAATCCTGATCGGTGGCGCGGAGATTCTGACCGGCGGCCAGGGCCAGTCGCCGAGCTACCAGACCGATCGCCGCTCGTCGTCGGGCAAGGCCGGTGCTCCCTCGGACGAGATGGGCAGCATGATCTCCGGCGTGCTCGGCGAAATCGACGACCGCTGGAGCGAAATCTTCCAGGCCAGCGGGCAAAGCTATTCGGGACCGCGCATCGTGCTGTTCCGCAATGCCACCAACGGCGGCCGCTGCGGCATGGCGCAGTCAGCGATGGGCCCGTTCTATTGTCCGCCGGACAAGCAGATCTTTCTCGATACCAATTTCTTCCGCCAGGTCGAAACCCGCTTCCATGGCTGTTCGGGCAACGCCTGCAAGTTCACGGCGGCCTACATCATCGCTCATGAGGCCGGGCATCACATCCAGAACCTGCTCGGCATTCTGCCCAAGGCAACAGCGTTGCAACAGCGCGCCGGCAGCAAGGCGGAAGCCAACGCCATTCAGGTGAAGATCGAGTTGCAGGCGGATTGCCTCTCCGGCGTCTGGGTCAATCGCGAGGAGAAGAAGCGCCCCGGCTTCCTCGAATCCGGCGATATCGACGCCGCCCTGACAACGGCATCCGCGATCGGCGACGACACGTTGCAGCGCCAGGCGACCGGCCGCGTGGTGCCGGATTCGTTTACGCATGGCTCGGCGGCGCAGCGCAAGCGCTGGTTCATGACCGGCTATCAGCAGGGCACCGTGCAGGCCTGCAACACCTTTGGGGCGAGCAATTTGTGATGCGCGGCGCGCAAGTTCTTGTTCACCTCGCCCCGTTCTCACGGGGAGAGGTCGAATTGCTCGGCAGCGCAATTGCGCGCCTAAGCAATTCGGGTGAGGGGCTTTTCGTAGCGCCCGCGCCCCTCACCCCAACCCTCTCCCCGCAAGCGGGGAGAGGGAGCGCGTTGCGCCTTGACTGAGAGGCTGCATGTCATCCATAGATGAATCAAAATCCTTCATTCCGCTCAACATCGCGGTGCTGACCATCTCCGACACGCGCGCGCTCGCCGATGACAAGTCGGGCACGACGCTCGCCGAACGATTGACCGCCGCCGGCCACAAACTCGCCGCGCGTGAGATCGTTACCGACGATGTCGAGGCGATCCGTGTGGTGGTGAAAAAATGGATCGCCGATCCCGGCATCGACGCGGTCATCACGACAGGCGGCACCGGCTTCACCGGGCGCGACGTGACGCCGGAAGCGGTCGAGCCGCTGTTCGAGAAGCGGATGGACGGGTTTTCGATCGCGTTCCACATGCTGAGCCATGCCAAGATCGGCGCGTCGACGATCCAGAGCCGCGCCACCGCGGGCACGGCGGGATCGACCTTCATCTTCTGCCTGCCGGGCTCGCCCGGCGCCTGCCGCGACGGCTGGGACGGCATCCTCGCGCACCAGCTCGACTATCGCACGCGCCCCTGCAATTTCGTCGAGATCATGCCGCGGCTCGATGAGCATCTGCGCCGGCCAAAGGCCAAGGGCGCATCGGCCTGACAAAGAATGGAAAGGCTTGTCATTCCGGGATGGTCCGAAGGACCAGACCCGGAATCTCGAGATTCCCCGATGTGCGATTGCACATCTGTGGTTCGCTCGCCCAGCGCAAAATTGCAAAAGCAATTTTGAGGCTCGCGCCCTCAGCGACAAACGCGAAGCGTTTGCGCGGGGAATGACATTGAGGATATATGCAGCTTTTATAGCGTCATCTCCCAGGTCTCGCCGATGAGATCGACACCGAAGCTGTGGTGCGCCTCTTCCTTGACCAGGCGGAAACCCGCGTTCTTGTAAATGCCGCGCGCGGCGAGCAAAATGCTTTGCGTCCAGAGCGTGATCGACGCATAGCCGGCGTCTTTTGCAAAGCGGATGCATTCATCGACCAGCGCGCGCCCGACGCCGAGACCGCGCGCCTTGTTCTCCACCAGCAGCAGCCGGATCTTTGCGGCCTCGTTCGATGCCTTGACCAGAAAGATGCTGCCGACCGGCTCGCCTCCGATCTCGGCGATCCAGCAACGTTCGCGTGCCGGATCATAAGTCTTGATGAACTGCGCGGCGATCTCGGCAACCAGCGCCTCGAAGCCGATGTCCCAGCCGAACTCCTGCGCGTAGATCGCGCCGTGACGCGAGATCACCCAGCCGATGTCGCCGGGCCGATGGGTGCGCAACCGGTACCCGACGGCGGCACGCGGCGGTGGTTCCAGGGCTTGCTCGATCGTGGCCATGGCATGGATCAAGGCCGCGCGTTCGCCATCCCCGAGCTTGCCGAGCAACGCCGCCATGTCGCCGCGCGAGCGCTTGTCCAGTTCGGCGAATGCGGCTTTGCCTTTCGCGGTCAGCGCGATCTCGCTGACGCGGCCGTCGTCCTTCGACGGCCTGCGGCTGACGATCTGGCGGCGCTGCAACCCCTGCAAGGTGCGGCTGAGATATCCGGCGTCGAGGCCGAGCTCACGCACCAGGTCGGTGGCGGTGCACGTGCGGCGCTGCGCGCTCTCGTAGATGATCCGCGCTTCCTGAAGCGACCATGGGCTGTCGAGCAGCTTGGGTTCGATGACGCCGATCCTGCGCGTGTAGAACCGGTTGAAGCTCCGGATCGACGAAATCTGACGTTCCAACTCGGGCGACATGGGCAGCGCTCGTTATTTGATTTTATCAAATAAATTATTTGACAGAATCAAATAAGATGCAACCCCGAATTCACGCCACCATGATGCTGCTGCGCAGCAGAATGCGCGACGAACGCCCGATCCGGCGCAGCAACTGGGCCTCTGCGTGGCGTGCTTCGGCCGCGTAGCCGCCGAGGCGCTCGTAATGGTCTCTGTTAATCAGCAGCCCCTGGTCCGCGGACGGACCTGAGATCATCCGGCCGAGCGACCTCAAGCTTTCGCGCATACCAACTTCAGCATAGGGCGACCGCGCATAGCGGAAGACGCCGGCGCGGGGCTTTTCGCTCAGAGAGGCGTTCTGAACAAATTGCGCCGTCTCGTCGATCCAGCCCGGATCGAGCACCGCTCCCGCATGCAGGAACATCAGCCACGGCGATCGGGCGAGCTTGGCGCCCGCCGCCATTGCCGCGGTCCGCGATCCCTCGCACACAAGATAATGGCAGCCCGCGACATCCGCGACGCGCTCGATCACGCCGTCGCCTTTACGATCCACCAGCAACACCTCGCGGATGACGCCGGCCGCCGCGCCCGGCACGAGAGGGGCGAGCGTCGCAACGGCCGTCCGTTCGACCCCGTCGGTGGGGATAATCACGCTCAGCATCGGGCTTCGTTCGCTCCAACAACGCGCTGCACTGTTATCACCCCGGCAGTTTCAAATCAGCCCGGCGGCTTGCTGCTTTTCGGGGCAAACGCCAGCACCGAGCCGCGATAGCTCAGTGGATCGCCTCAATCATGTTCTTGATTTGTTCTCATTGCGTGCTATGTTCTGGCCATGAGCAGAGCATCCTCTCTTGCCCTCAGGCACCCGCCGGTCACGGCGCCCTCCGAACCGGCGGGTGCCGCGTCTCCTTTTCCGGAGATCGAGGTCGCGATCGACCGGGAGCGGCGGCGCGGGCGCGGGGCGCAATCCAACGGCAGCGGCCGCTTCGAGGCCGAGGCCCGGACCGCCTTCGACGACGGCTGGCAGAGTCTCGATGAGCTGCCGCCGTTCAAGACCACCGTTTCGCTGGATACCGCGCGAAAGGTCATCACCCGCAACGACTCGCCCGACATCGGATTCGATCGTTCGATCAATCCCTATCGCGGCTGCGAGCACGGCTGCGTCTATTGCTTCGCGCGGCCGACCCACGCCTATCTCGGCCTCTCGCCGGGACTCGATTTCGAATCGAAGCTGTTCGCGAAGCCCGATGCGCCGGCGCTGCTGGAAAAGGAGCTGGCGGCGGCGGATTACGAGCCGAAGATGATCGCGATCGGGACCAACACCGATCCCTATCAGCCGATCGAGCGCGACAGCAAGATCATGCGCGGCATTCTCGAAGTGCTGGAGCGCGCCGGTCATCCCGTCGGCATCGTCACGAAATCGGCGCTGGTAACGCGTGACATCGACATCCTCGCGCGGATGGCGAAGCGCAATCTCGCCAAGGTGGCGCTCTCGGTGACCTCGCTCGATCCGAAACTGGCGCGGACCATGGAACCGCGTGCCTCGACGCCGCCGAAACGGCTGGAGGCGCTGCGGCAACTGTCGGACGCCGGCATTCCGACCACCGTCATGGTGGCGCCGGTCATCCCGGCGCTGAACGACACCGAGATCGAGCGCATTCTCGACGCGGCCGCCCACGCCGGCGTGAAGGAAGCGAGCTATGTGCTGCTGCGGCTGCCGCTCGAGGTGCGCGATCTGTTCCGCGAATGGTTGATGGCGAATTATCCCGACCGCTATCGTCACGTGTTCACGCTGATCCGCGACATGCGCAGCGGCCGCGACTACGATTCGCAATGGGGTACGCGAATGAAGGGCACGGGACCGATGGCCTGGATGATCGGCCGCCGGTTCGAGATCGCGTGCGAAAAATACGGTCTCAACAAGCGGCGTATGAGGCTGACCACGGATCATTTTGCGAAGCCGGCGCGCAGCGGCCAGCAGCTCAGCTTGTTTTAGACGGCCTCGGGCAGGAGAGTATGATGAGTAACGAGTTGCCGGCGCAGGTGGCGCGTCTCACCGTGATTACGCTCGGTGTCAGCGACATGCGCGCCAGCGTCGCGTTTTATGAAGCGCTCGGCTTTAAGCGGAAAATGAGCGCAACCGGCGAAGCCGTTGCGTTCTTCGAGACCGGCGGTCCCGTGCTCGCGCTGTTTCCATGGGATCAACTCGCCGGGGATGCGACACTGCCCGATCATCCTCGCCCGCAGGCGTTTCGCGGCATGACGCTGGCCTGGAACTGCAGCAGCAGAGACGAGGTCGATGCGGTGCTCGCGTTTGCGGTGGCAAGAGGTGCATCGCTCCTGAAGCCCGCGCATGTCACCGATTACGGCGGTTATTCGGGCTACTTTGCCGATCCCGACGGTCATGTTTGGGAGGCTGTAGTCGCACCCGGTATCGCGGTCGGCGACGACCGGCGGGTTCATCTGCCGGACTAAACCAACTTTGCCGTTCAGGGGAACTGGCGTATGGCGGGGGAATGAACGATGACCCCGTGGCTGCCGCGGATCCTTCGCGCCTCATTCTGACGACGCAGCGACTCGTGCTGCGCACAACGACCGAAGCCGACATTCCGGTTTTGCACGACCGCATTTTCGGCGACGCCGATGTGATGCGATATGTCTTCGGCGGCGGGCCGATGCCGCCGGAACAATCCGAGGCCTTCATCCGGAAATATTTCACCTTCGGCCCCGGCCTCACTGACATCGCCGTGCTGACCGAGAAGCCCGAGGCCGGCGTCATTGGCTTTGCCGGGCTGCTTTCTTGCGACGCGCTCGGTTCCGACGATTTCGAGATCGGCTTCGTGCTGGCGCGTCAGGCGTGGGGCAGGGGAATCGCCACCGAGATCGGCGAGGCCCAACTCGCGTTCGGATTCGAAACGCTGCAACGGCAACGTCTTCTGGGACTGGTCGATCCGGGCAATGCGCCCTCCATTCATGCGCTGGAAAAACTCGGCTTGCGCTACCTGAAAGATGTCGTTCGGCCGCCGCGTGCCAGCCGTAGCGTCTATGTCATCGAGGCTGGCGAATGGCGGAACCGCAGGGGACAGCGGGCATAGCCGCATTTTTCATTTGTCTCGCGGCGGTCCTGTCCGCACCATCGCCGCATGATTCGGGACCCGTCCAAAGACAAACCGGCTAAACTGCCACGGGGCGTCATCGCCGTCGCGCAGCCGAGTTTCCGGCGCGAGCGCGCGCTGCTCAAGCGCGGCGTATGGCCGGTGGCCGGTTGCGACGAGGCCGGGCGCGGCCCGCTGGCGGGACCGGTGGTTGCCGCCGCGGTCGTGCTCGATCCGAAACGCATCCCGAAGGGGATCGACGACTCCAAGCGGCTGTCGGCGTCGCGCCGCGAGGAACTGTTCGAGGAGATCTGTGCGACGGCCTCCTTCGCGGTGGCGGTGGCGTCGCCGGCGCGGATTGATCGCGACAATATCCTGCGCGCCTCGCTGTGGGCACTGGCGCGTGCGGTGCATGCGCTGCCGGATATGCCCAAACATGTGTTCGTCGATGGCCGCGACCGGCTCGACACGCCCTGCGACTGCGAGGCGGTGATCGGCGGCGACGGCATCGTGCTTTCGATCGCGGCGGCCTCGATCATCGCAAAGGTCTCGCGTGATCGGCTGATGTGCAAACTGGCGCAGGATTGTCCGGGTTACGGGTTCGAGCGCCACATGGGCTACGGCGTGCCCGCGCACCTCGAGGCGCTGGGACGGCTCGGGCCCAGCCCGCATCATCGCCGGTTCTTCGCGCCGGTCGTGGCGGCACGAGAACGTCACGAGACGGTACTGGTTGGCGAGAGCGTCTCCGTCATCGAGACCTCGGTCGAGTTATCGGTGACTGCCGAGGCGGCGATCTGAACCGGCTGAGCCGGTTGCCTCGGCGGCCTGTGCGTCTTATCACTCAGCGGTATCCGAACGCCGCAAGCCCGCCGCCCGTATCAGGCCCTTCATGCGCTTCACTTCCCTGGTTGTCGAACTGATCCGCGCCAGGCCGCGGCTGGTGTTCTGGATCGTGGTGCTGTTCCAGGCGGCGCTCTGGCTGCTGCTCGCGCTGCTTTTTTATCGAAGTCCGCCGGACGATCTCGCAACCGCGCTGGCGTTCGGCCGGGAATACCGGGTCGGAACGGACCTCGGGCCGCCGCTGGCGTTCTGGTTCGCCGACATCGCCTATCGTCTCGCCGGCAATCATGTGTTCGGCGTCTACGTGCTGTCGCAACTCTGCTTCATCGCGGCCTTCCGGGCGCTCTACGAACTGGCCCGGACCATTGTCGGCGGTCAGCAGGCGGTTCTTGCCATTCTGCTGACGATGACCGTCACCGCATTCGGTGCGCCCGGCCTCACGTTCGGTCCGCCGGTGCTCGCCTATCCGCTGTGGGCGCTGATCCTGCTGCATGCGTGGCAGATCATCGGCCAGGGCCGCCGCAACGCCTGGTTCGCGCTCTCGATCGAGGCCGGCCTGCTGCTGCTGACGACATCGGCGGCGATCGGGTTGCTGCTGCTGCTGGTCGCGTTCGCATTGGCAACCGCACGGGGCCGCCGCACGCTGATGTCGTTCGATCCGCTGTTTGCGCTGCTGGTGATCGTGGTGCTCGCGCTGCCCTACCTGATCTGGCTGGTTCGCGCGGACGCGTTCGGTGTCCCTAAATGGCCTGCCGTTGCCGAATGGAATGCGCGGCTGTTGAGCTGGGGCGAACTGCTTGGCTATCTGCTGCTCGCGATGGCCGGCATTGCGCTGCTCGTCATCCTCAATTCCCGTTTCGTCAACCGGAAGCCGGAGGATGCCCCGGTGATTTTCCGGCCGCCGGCCGATCCGCTGGCGCAAAAATTCGTCTACGTCTTCGCCATCGCGCCGCTGCTCGCCGGAAGTCTTCTTTCCGCGCTGTTTGGAATCGATCGGGTCGCGGGCGGCGCTGCGATCGCGCTGTTGATGCCGGGCCTCGCCGCTGTCGTGCTGTCCGGCGATCTGATCCATCTGCGCCGTCAGCGCGTGTTGCGCAAGGCGTGGCTCGCCGCGGTCGTGGCGCCGGCGGTTGCGATCATTGCGATGATCGTGGTCCAGCCGTGGTTCGCAAGTACGGAGGTCCTGACCTCGATTCCCGCGTCGGCGATGGGGAAATTCTTCGGCGAGAATTTTCAACGCCGCACCAGCCGTCCGCTTCAGGCCGTGGCCGGCGATCCGCAACTGGCGGCGCTCGTTGCGCTCGGCCCGTCGCGGCCGCACCTGCTGCTTGACGCGACGCCTGAGCGCACGCCGTGGCTGACGCTGGAGAAGTTCAGCGAATTCGGCGGTGTGGTGGTCTGGCGCGCGTCCGATACCGCGGGCACGCCCCCTGATGACATCGCCAAACGGTTTCCGGGCATCGTCCCGGAGATTCCGCGGACGTTCGAACGCCTCGTTACGGGCCGGCTGCCCTCGCTGCGGATCGGCTGGGCGATCGTGCGGCCGAAAGCGCCGTGACACTCGCGCAAGTCAAGCGCGAGCGGTTGCGTCCAGCACCTTGGCGATGGCGCGCAAGTCCTGCCACGCCATCCGCTTGTAGGACGGCGAGCGCAGCAGATAGGCCGGATGGAAGGTCGCGAGCGCTTTGATCTTGCGGGTGCCGGTATCGTAGTCGACCCATTTGCCGCGGGTCTTCATGATGCCGTCGCGGGTCTGGAGCAGCGTCTGCGTCGAGGGATTGCCGAGGGTCACCATGACATCCGGGTTCACCAGCTCGATCTGGCGCTGGATGAACGGCAGGCAGATCTGGGTTTCCTGCGGCGTCGGCGTGCGGTTGCCGGGCGGCCGCCACGGAATAACATTGGCGATGTAAACGTCGCTGCGCTTAAGTCCGATCGCAGCGATCATCCGGTTGAGCAGTTGCCCGGAGCGGCCGACGAACGGCAGCCCTTCGATGTCCTCGTCACGGCCCGGCGCCTCGCCGACGAACATCAGCCGCGCCTGCGGGTTGCCGTCGGCGAACACCAGCCGCGACGCGGTGAATTTCAAGGCGCAGCCGTCGAAGCCGTCGAGCAATGCACGCAGCGCCTCCAGCGAGGGGGCGGTGCGGGCGGCTTCGCGCGCGGATTCGATGGCGACATCCGGCGGCGGTGCGATCTCGGCGCGCGGCGCCGGCGCCGCGGGTTTTAGCGCGGGTCGCGCTGGCGCCGCTACGGCGGGCGCCAACGCCGCGACGGGCTGATCCGGCGCGGACAACCGATCGACGGGGTCATCGCCGAGCGCGCAGTCCACCCCGGCTTCGAGATAGAAGGCCATGAGTTCTCGGACGGTGGGTGCGCGGTCAGGGGTCATGCTGGCATACAAGGAGTTTTGCCGAAATTAGACCGGATAGGGCTCTGCGCCAAACGGCTAGTGGTCCAATTCCAACATGTGCATCCCGCTGCAGCGGATGTTCGTGCAAATGTTGGAATTAAAGGACCACTAGCAAATACAAGGCGCTAGGTGGGGCTTTGAATTTGACATTCGCCTCCTGTCCCCGCTGCAATGTGGGTAGCGAATGTCAAATTCGCTCCACGAGGCGGGCATTTCCATGGTTGTTCTCCGGCAAAAAATCGGAAACAACAACCCTTAGAAACATTACAAGTTACCTGTTGCCGGGACCCGATCATGAGCACCGAAGAATTGCCGCCCCGTGAATCCATGGAATTCGACGTCGTCATCGTCGGCGCGGGCCCATCCGGTCTGTCGGCGGCGATCCGGCTCAAGCAGCTCAATGCCGATCTTTCCATTGTGGTCGTCGAAAAGGGATCGGAAGTCGGCGCCCATATCCTGTCCGGCGCGGTGATCGATCCGGTCTCGCTCGATAAGCTGATTCCGGACTGGCGCGACGATCCCGATTGCCCGTTGAAGACGCAGGTCAAGGACGATCAGTTCATCCTGACCAGCAAGACCGGCGGCTTCCGGCTGCCGAATTTCATCAATCCGCCGCTGATGAACAACCATCATTG
>JAFEFK010000904.1 GCA_018240625.1 Pseudomonadota bacterium | reverse complement strand
GCTTGCGCGCAATCCGATTCGATCAAGGGATTGGCGCAATCGATCGCAAAACCTGCCTACCACAGGCTGTTGATAGCCGAGCCCGCGCTGCGCCGCGCCGTTCCAACCCTGATCATCGCGTTCCTGGTGACGATATGCTTCGGCGCCCTCGTACAAGTCATCGATCAGACCCGGCAGAAGCAAACGGCGACGAAGCGCGATCTGCTGGCGCTCGCAGACTTGCTGGCCGAACGTCTTGAACATGTCGGCGTGATCCGCCAGGACCGTCCTTCTTCCGTCGAACGTCTCCAGAATCTGTTGCCAGGCTTGATCCCATCATGGGGCATCGCCGCCGACCGCCATGTCATCGTCACTGGCGCCGATCAGCGCATTCTCGCGCGGGTGCCGATAGAGGTGACGCGGGGCGAGACCAACCGGATCATGGAAGTTTTGAGCGCGGCGCAACCGCTGTCGATGCGCGGCACGCCACCGGCAGGCGTAACCGACATCATCCTGCCGGACGGAGGTGGCGCGCTCGCGACCCAACGCATCGTTAAATCGCTGCCGGGCCAGGTTATCGTCATCCAAGAGAAGACTGAATCGCTATGGCGCTCCGACACCGCGCTGTCGATCACACTGTCAGCCACGACCGGATTTGTTGTGCTCATCCTGGGCTTTGCGTTTCACTGGCAATCCAGCCGCGCGCGCGAAGGTGACCTGATCAACGACGCGGTCCGTGGCCGGATCGACACTGCGCTCAATCGTGGACGATGTGGCCTGTGGGACTGGGATTTGTCGCGCGGGCGGATATTCTGGTCGCAATCGATGTTTACCTTGCTCGGCCTCGAAAGCCGCAGCGACCTTCTCACCTTCGGCGAGGTCAACGCGCTCGTCAATTCCGACGATATCGATCTTTTCGCGATCGCGGATCAGCTGATTTCGTCCAGGATCGATCATATCGATCAGAGTTTCCGGATGCAGCACAGCAACGGACACTGGATCTGGCTGCGTGTGCGCTGTGAGGTCAGCCTGGGCGCCAGCGATAGCGGTGCGCACCTCATCGGAATTGCGGTCGACATCACTGAGCAGAAGAGCCTCGCGGAAAAAACCGTGGAAGCCGATCTGCGGCTTCGGGACGCGATCGAAACCATCCCGGAGGCTTTCGTGCTGTGGGATGCGGGCGATCGTCTGGTGCTTTGCAACTCGCACTTCCAGCGCCTGCACAAACTCCCTGACAGCGCCGTCGCCCCCGGCACTTCCTACGAGACCGTGGTCGAGGTCGGCCGCATGCCCGAAGTCAGAACACGGCAACCCGAAACCAACACCGTCGCGCCGGGCGGGCGGACGTTCGAAGCCCAGCTCGATGACGGCAACTGGCTGCACATCAGCGAACGGCGCACCAAGGACGGCGGCTATGTGTCGGTTGGAACCGATATCACACGCATCAAGGAGCATGAGCAGAAACTGGTGGAAAATGACCTTCGGCTAAGGGCAACGGTTATCGACCTGAAACGGTCGCAGACGACGCTGGAGAAACAGGCGATCGAGCTTGCGGACCTCGCCCAAAAATATGCGGAGGAAAAAGACCGCGCCGAGGACGCCAATCAGGCCAAATCAAAATTCCTCGCCAACATGAGTCATGAACTGCGGACGCCGCTCAATGCCATCATCGGGTTCTCCGAGATCATGGGTAGCGGCATGTTCGGAACGCTCGGCTCGGAAAAGTACAGCGAGTATTGCCACGACATTCTGACCAGCGGTCAATACCTGCTCGAGGTCATCAACGATATCCTTGATATGTCCAAGATCGAGGCTGGCCGCATGCAGCTCGATATGGAGCCGCTTGATCTCGCTAAAACGCTGGCGGAATCGCTGCGCGTCGTCTCGGGCCGCGCCAACGACAAACACCTGATTCTCGATGCGGAGATCGAAGACGACATTTCCATCATCGCGGATCGACGCGCGGTCAAGCAAGTTGTGGTCAATCTGCTGTCCAACGCGGTGAAATTTACGCCCGACGGCGGACGAGTGGTGGTGCGAAGCCGGATGCTGGACGATACTGTTGTACTGATGATCGCCGATACCGGCATCGGTATCGCGCCGCAATCGCTTCGTAGGTTGGGCAAGCCGTTCGACCAGGTCGAAAGCCAACTCACCAAAACCTATGCGGGCTCCGGCCTTGGGTTGGCGATCGCGAAGTCATTGGCCAATCTACATGGCGGATCGATGCGGCTTCGCTCAAAACTTGGGACGGGAACGGTCGTTCGGGTTGCACTTCCGCGCCGCTGCCGTCGAGCGATGCCGGCAACCAGCGCAGCAGCTTAAGTCCTGTTTTCCACCAGCCTGAGAAATACACCACGTACATCGGCCTGAGTATCCCGGACGCGGGCCTCCAGCGCCGAGAAATCCGGCACGTCCCCTGCCCGCGCCAATACCCGCAACAGATCGTCGCCGACCGTTTCCGGCTTGAATCCATCGCTGACGCAGAGCCGCAAGATTTGCGTCAGATCGTGGTAGAGGCGCGACGCGGGCCGCAAGATTTCCGCGTCCGTCAACGACAGGATGCCCAGCCGCTGCGCGTTATCGAGCGCCTGCTGGGTGTTGACGCTAAGAATATCCGGCTTGTCCGCCGCATGGACGAGCTGAAGATATTGCGCGATAAAATCGATATCGACCATGCCGCCGGCGGCGTATTTCAGATCCCAGATGTCGTGTTCGCCCTTTTCCAGCGCGATTGCACGGCGCATTTCCGCGACGTCGTTGGCGGTCAGTTGGACGTCGCGCGGCCGTGTCAGAACATCTCGGATCACGCGTTCGATCCGCGCGCGAAATTCCGCGGACGACGAAATCACCTGCGCACGCGTCAGCGCCATGTGTTCCCAGGTCCACGCCTCGTGGTCCTGGTAGTCGGCAAAGGAATCGATATGCGAGGCGACAGGACCGGCGCGGCCGGAGGGGCGCAGCCGCATATCGACGTCATAGAGAACGCCATAGTTGGTCCGGATGGTGAATGCGCTGATGAGACGCTGGGTAAAGCGCGCGAAATACTGCGCGCCGTGCAGCGACCGCACCCCGTCGGAATCCGGACGCTCCGGGTCAAAATCGTAGAGCAGGATCAGATCCAGATCGGACGACGCCGTCATCTCGCGGCTGCCGAGCTTTCCCATCGCAAGGATCGCGGTTTCCTGTCCCGCGATCCGGCCGTATTGGGCGGCGAACTGATCCTTGACCAGTCCATGCACGGTATCGACGATGCCCTCCGCCACATCGGCGAATGCAATGCCCGCCTGCCGCGCCGACACGGTCCCGGACAAGATGCGTGTGCCGATCAGAAACAGGCTTTCTTGGCCGAACAGGCGCAGCCGGTCGAGGAATTCCTCGTAAGAATCCGCATCCTTGAGCGTAGCGGCCAGCCGCGCCGACAACTCCTGCCGGTCGGGCATGGCGCCGAAGAACCGCGGGTCGATCAGTCCATCCATGATCTGCGGGCGGCGCGCCAGCATGTCGCCAAGGCGAGGCGCCGCGCCAAGCACCAGCGCCACCAGCGCAACGAGGTCCTTGTTCTGACTGAGCAGCGAAATCAGCCGTCCGCCACGCTGCAACGCCTGCAAAAAATTGTCGAACGCTACCACCGCATTGTCCGGCTCTTCGGCGCGCGCAAGACCGTCAATCAACGCGGGTACGAATGCCTCGAACGCGGATCGCGTCGCTTCCACCTTGAGCGCCCGATATTCGCCGGACATCCATTGCTGAGCGGTGGCCGCGACCATCCTCGGCTTCTTGAAACCGAGCTTCGTCAGAGTGTCGACCAGCCGCAGGTCGTCAGGTCCGGCCCCATACTCCACGGTCGGCAGTTTGGCCGTGCCGGTGGGGTCGCCTTCGAACAGCCGGCTGTAGTGCCCCTGAACGCAATTGAGGTGCACCAGCAATTCAGCGGCAAAGCTCGCGCGATCGTCAAACCCGAGGAAGCACGCGAACCGCTCCATCGCCCCGACATCACCGGGCAGAACATGGGTCTGTTCGTCGGCCATCATCTGAACCCGGTGCTCGACTTTCCGTAAAAACAGATAGGCGGCTGTCAGCTCATCCCGCGCCTGGTTCGTGATCCAGTTACTCGAGGCCAGAATTTTCAGTGCATCCAGCGTCGGGCGCACCCGCAATTCGGGATGCCGCCCCCCGGCGATCAACTGCTGGGTCTGCGCGAAGAACTCGATTTCCCGGATACCGCCTCGTCCGATCTTGACGTTATGGCCTTCGACGGCGATCTCGCTCTGCCCCCGGTAAGTCTGCATCTGCCGCTTCATGTCGTGAACATCGGCAAGTGCCGCGAAATCGAGATGCTTGCGCCAGACGAAGGGCGATATCTCCGCGATCATCGCTTCGCCCGCCTGCGCATCGCCGGCGCAGGGCCGCGCCTTGATCATGGCGGCACGCTCCCAGGTCCGCCCTTCCCGCTCGTAGTAGTCAAGCGCAGCCGCGGTCGACACGGCGACCTGCGTCGATGCCGGATCCGGCCGCAACCGCAGATCGACCCGGAAGACATAGCCATCGCCGGTCCGCTGTTGCAGCATGCGCGACAGGCCTTGCGTGACACGGACGAAGAATTGTTGCGGCTCGATGCCGGACGCGAGCGTCGGTGCAGCGAGATCGAAGAACACGATCAGATCGATGTCGCTCGAATAATTCAGCTCCCCGGCGCCCATCTTGCCCATCGCGAGCACCACCAGACCGCTGCCGTCTTCGGGGCGTTCGTTGTCGGCCGGTTGCAGCCGGCCGCGCCCGACCTCTTGCCACAGCAGAAATCGCAACGCGCTCTGCACCGATGCAACGGCGAGGTCGGTCAATGCCGCCGTGACCTGCATGACAGGCCACACGCCGCCGATATCGGACACGGCGATCAGCAGCGCCGCTTCCGACTTGATGGCGCGAAGCCGTCGCATGGCCTCGGCTTCATCGCTGGACGCCGCGGCCTCGGATATTTTCGCGATCAGCTCCGCCAGATGATCTTCGGGATCGCCGCGGAACAGGCGCAGCATCCGGTCCGGGTCGGCACGCATCAGATCAAAAAGGTAGGGCGATGACTCCGCCACACCGCGCAGGATCGCGTGGACCAGCGGGAATGAGCGAGTGAGAGCGCCAACCGCGCCGGATTGCTCCGGCGTCAGATCGGATAACCAGTCTTTGAGACGGCGTTCGGATTCAGCGGGCGCGAATACCTTTGGCCCGTCCACGAGACGCGCCGCAAGACTGGCCCGGTCCGCGTCGCCCTTCGCGGATGAAATCATGCACCATTCTGTTGCACGTCCGGCGTCGGCGCCGCAAGCCCCTCGCCGGTCCGGGCGGGAATCGACAATGTCGCACGCAGCCCCGGTTGCGCGTCGCTGAGCGTGAGATCACCGCCGTGCAGCGTGGCCACCGCCGACGCGAGGCTCAGGCCAAGCCCGGATCCCGGCAATGTCCGGCTGGCCTCGAGCCGCACAAACCGTTCAATCGCATGCGTGCGGTCGGCTTCAGGAATCCCGGAGCCATGATCGATCACGCCGAGAATGATGCGGTCCCCCTCGCGGCGAGCTTCGATCAGGATCGTCTTGTCGGCCTCGGCTGTGACAACTGCTGTGTCTGCCCCAAGCGGCTGCGCGGCCGGCCTCGGTTGTCCGTACTTGATGGCGTTTTCGACGAGATTGGCGAGGGCCTGACTAATCAGTTCTCGATTGCCGTGCAACGGCGCGGGCTCGGCCTGAACGCCGAGCACCAGTCCATTGTCTTCGGCCAGCGGCTCGTAGAGTTCCTGAATGCCTTGCGCGACTTCCGCCGCGTCGAAATCCGCCATGTTGTCCCGCGCTTGTCCTGATTCGGCGCGTGCGATCATCAACAGCGCGTTGAAGGTGCGGATCAGACCGTCCGACTCCTCGATGGTCCGCTCCAGCGCGGCGCGATATTCGCTCTCATTGCTGGATTTGGCGAGCGCCTCTTCCGCGCGATTGCGCAGCCGCGTCAATGGCGTCTTCAGATCGTGGGCGATGTTGTCAGAGACTTCCTTCAGCCCCATCATCAGTGCCTCGATGCGTTCGAGCATCGCATTCAGATTTTCAGCCAGCCGATCAAGTTCGTCGCCACTGCGTCCGACCACAAGCCGTCCGCTGAGATCACCGGCCATGATGCGCTGGGTGGTTCCGGTCATCGCATCGATGCGATGCAGCACACGGCGAGCGACAAAGATTCCGCCACCAAGACCAAGAATGACAACAATCAGCACCGACCATTGCGCGGCAGAAGCGACAATGGCGAAGATGCGGTGGCGTTCTTCCAGATCGCGGCCGATCAAAAGCCGAAAACCGTTGGACAATTCGGTCACGTTAACCAGCGCGCGATGATCGGTTTTGTCCTGCTCGTCGAGCCGGCGATATGCGGTCTCGGTCCAGCCGGTTGTCGCCATCACGCCGGGTTGAAGCGACCCGACGTTGCCTGCGACCGCAAGACCGGCGGGTGTGGTCACCAGATAAAGATTGGAGCCGGGGCGCAGCGCGCGATTTTCGATGGCGAAAACGAGGCCGCGCAGGCCGCGGCGATTGAACACGTCGGAGAGCAGACCGATTTCCTCGCCGACGGTGGCGGTGATCTGATCGGTGATTAGACGTCGGGTATTCCAGGCAAAATATCCGAGCAGAGACGCCGCAAACAGCGCGAATAGCAGAAGATAGACGAGCGTCAGCCGAAACGCCGTGGTGCGAAACAGTTTACCGAACGCCGTCACGGATCATGTATCCCGCGCCTCGGATCGTATGCAGCAGCGGCCGCTCGAAACCCTTGTCGATCTTGGAGCGCAGCCGCGAAATATGAACGTCGATGACGTTAGTCTGCGGATCGAAGTGATAGTCCCAGACGTTCTCGAGCAGCATGGTCCGGGTCACGACCTGACCCGCATGCTTCATGAGATATTCCAGCAGGCGAAACTCGCGTGGCTGCAATGTCAATTCGTCCGCGCCCCGCGCGACACGATGCGACAGCCGGTCGAGTTCGAGGTCTCCGACACGATAGACGGTATCTTCGGCCGGACCGCCATGACGGCGTGACAGCACCTCGACCCGTGCCAGCAATTCGGCGAACGCATACGGTTTCGGCAAATAGTCGTCGCCCCCCGCTCGCAATCCCTTGATGCGATCGTCCACCTGACCGAGCGCGGAGAGAATGAGCGCCGGCGTCCGATTGCCCTTGTCGCGCAGCGAACCAATCACAGACAGCCCGTCGCGTTTCGGCAGCATGCGGTCGATGACTAGCACGTCGTAGTCGCCGCCGTCCGCGAGAGACAGCCCTTCCTCGCCGTCGCTTGCAAGCTCGGCGACGTGACCGACCTCGCGAAATGCCTTCACGAGGTAGTCCGCGGATTCGCGATCGTCTTCGATGATCAGCAGGCGCATCTGGTTGCTGGAATCGGCCAAGAGGGTTCGTCTTTCTGTCACCATGGCGTGCCGGTCGCCCGCACGCAAGGCTGCGAGATGCTCCCCGGCCATCAGGAAAAAGCGGGCGGTGAAGCTTGGGGGGACTTCACCGCCCTTAGTCCTTCCGACGGAGGGGGGCTCATCCCATCGGAAGGTAACTTGAGGGGACGGGCTTTTGGCCCGCCCCCCGGAAAGTGCCGTCAGCGGGGGCGACTGTGCCGGCGACGCTTCCCATCTCTTGCAACGTTCGAGCCTTAGCCCTTGGCGAGCGGCACCGCGACGAAACGCGCCGAGCCGCCGGTACGAACCCGCATCAGAACGCTGTTCTTATTGTCCGCGTGCGCCGCCTTGATCGCGTCGCGCACGTCACCTGAGTTGGCCACGCTCTTTCCCGCGACCTCGAGAATCACGTCGCCTTCCTTGAAGCCACGCTCCGCGGCCGCGCTCTTCGGATCGACGTCGGTCACGACGACGCCCTCCTTGCCGGCACCCGCAACCGACGACGCCGGCGCAACCGTCATGCCGAGCTTCGGCACCTCAGCGCCGCGCGACGACGATCCGTTGTCGTTGCCGTTGAAGTCGGCCTTGGCTTCCAGGTTGTTCGGCAGGGTCCCGAGCGTAAGATTGATGACCTTGTCGGTCCCTTTATGCAGCACGTCGAGCTTGATCGCAGTGCCCGGCGCGAAGGCGCCGATGGTCCGCGCCAGTTCGCGCGCGTCTTTCACGGTCTCGCCGTTGACCGCCTTGATCACGTCGCCGGATTCAATCCCGGCCTTGGCCGCCGGGCCGTTCGCCTGCGGCTCCGCAACCAGCGCGCCTTCGGCTTTCTTCATACCGAGGCTGTCGGCAATGTCCGAGGTGACCGGCTGAATCTGAACGCCGATCCATCCGCGGCTCACCGAACCCTTGTCCTTGAGTTGGGCGACAACGCTCTTCACGGTGTTGGCCGGGATCGAGAACGCGATGCCGACGCTGCCGCCGGACGGCGAGTAGATGGCGGTGTTCACACCGATCACGTCGCCCTTCATGTTGAAGGCCGGACCGCCGGAGTTACCCTTGTTCACGGGCGCGTCGATCTGAATGAAGTCATCATAGGGACCGTTGCCGATATCGCGGCCGCTCGCCGAGACGATGCCCGCCGTGACGGTTCCGCCGAGACCGAAGGGATTACCGACCGCAAGCACCCAGTCGCCGATCCGCGCCTTGTCGTCCGACAGCTTCGCAAACGGGAAATTAGAACCACCCTCGACCTTGATCAGCGCGATATCGGTCCGCGGATCGGTACCGATCACTTTCGCTTTGTAGGTCTTGCCGTCATCGGTGGTGACTTCGACCTTGTCGGCGCCGTCGACGACGTGATTGTTGGTCACGGCATAACCGGCGGCCGAAATGAAGAAGCCGGAGCCCTGCCCGGTCACGACGCCATGACCTTGCTGGCCACGCATGCCCGGCGGCAAGCCATCCGGTCCGCCGAAGCGGCGGAAGAAACGTTCCATGGGCGACCCCGGTTGGAACGGCGAATCCTCGTTGTTGCTGACGTCCGCCTTGTCCTTGATCCGAACCTTCACCGAAATCACCGAGGGCTTCACGCGTTCGACGATGTCGGCAAAACCGATCGGCTGCGCGACTTTGCTCACATCGTTGTTGACCTGCGCATGAGCGGGGCTGGTGAAGAGATCGAGGCTACCTGTCGAGGGACTCAACCCGTAGGCGGCGATGCCGAGGCCGGCGACGACAGATGCCATCAGCGCGAATTTGCGCGCGGAGAAAAGCGAGCGGCGGGCGGGCTTGAAGGAAGGAAGCGATGAGAATTCGGTGGGCCGGTCGGTCATTGCGGGGTCTCCAAAACCAGGTTGAACAGTGCTGGGGCGAGCACTTTATGGTCTTGAAGATGGGGATCGCCGCCTTACGGCGCGCTGGCTGGGAAATTAATGTTTTGTAACAATGACCGCATTTGGTGCGGCAGTTTGGCGCATGCTAAAGTGGACCATCCGCGGCAGATTTCGCGGCCACCAATTTCGCCAGCCGCGCTTCCTCGTCCTCGCTCAATCGCGGCGGCACATCCGTCGCATCCGGCGTCGCTTTTAACCTGCGCCGATTGTAACCCCAGAGCGCTATTCCACCACCTATTAAAAGCAGCGGAGTGAGCAGCCAGAGCGGTAACGTGCTTGGCTCGAACCGCGGCCTCAGCAGCACGAATTCGCCGTAGCGAGCGACCAGGAAATCCAGCACCTGCTGATCGCTGTCGCCCGCGGCGACGCGCTCGCGCACCAGCAGACGAATGTCCCGCGCCAGAGGCGCCTCGGAATCGTCGATCGACTGGTTCTGGCAGACCATGCAGCGCAGTTCGCGCGACAGATTACGAGCGCGCAATTCCTGCGCGGGATTGGACATGATCTCGTCGGGCTGCACTGCGTGGGCGAGCGGCGCAGCGAGCGCAAGGCAAAGAAGAAAGCCGAAAACATGCAGGAGCTTGCCCCACACACGTGGTCGTCCCCGCGAACGCGGGGATCCATACTCCCTGTGGCTCGACAGTGGACTGGGCAGCGCAATCGTATTCATGGTGACATTGGCGGTTATGGGTCCCCGCGTTCGCGGGGACGACGATCTCTGCATGAGTTCATGCCTCACCGAATCACTCCGCCGCCTGCAGCGCGCGGCTGGCCTTCGCAGGTTTTGGTGCGCCGACCCGAAGCCGGCGGTCGGACAGCGACAGCATGCCACCGAAGGCCATCAGAACCGGCCCGAACCAGATCAACAACACCATCGGCTTGTAGTACATGCGCACCGCGATCGCGCCATCGGCTGTGGTATCGCCAAGAGAGATATAGAGCTGGCTCACGCCTCGCGTCAGCAGCGCGGCTTCCGTCGTCGACGACCCGCGCGTGGTGAAATTGCGCTTCGACGGCGTCATCGTCGCAACGGACTTTCCGTCGCGGCTAACGGCGAAACGCGCGATCTGTTCGCGATAATTCGATCCCAGCCGCTGCGTCATGCCCTCGAAGGCCAGGCTGTAGCCGCCAACCTGCGCTACATCGTGCGGCTTCATCGCGGCGATATGCTCGCTATTCCAGGTGGTTTCGCAGACGATGCCGATCAGGGCCACGCCGACGCCGGCATGGGCGAACACCGTGCCCCAGGCCGAGCGCGGCAATCCTCTGGCGCGGCGCAACGCGACGGGTAGCGGCGCGCGAAACAGGGAGATGCGTTCTGTGAGATCGCAGAGCGCGCCGAGAATGACGAACACGGCCAATCCGATCGCAAGCGGCGCGAAAGCGCTGCCGCCGCGCGTCCACGCCCACAACACGGCGATCGCGATCAAAGCTCCGATGCCGGCTGCGATCAATCGTTGCGATGCGCCGAGTACATCGCCGCGCTTCCATGCCAGCAGCGGACCGAACGGCATTGCGACCATCAGCGGCACGAACAGCGGCGCAAAGGTCAGATTGAAGAACGGTGCGCCGACCGAGATTTTCTCGCCGGTAACGACCTCGAGCGCGAGCGGATACAGCGTCCCGATGAAGACTGTGGCGCAAGCCGTGGTCAAAAACAGGTTGTTGAGCACCAGCGCGCCCTCGCGCGAGATCGGTGCGAACAGGCCGCCCTGCTTCAAGGCCGAAGCCCGCCATATGTACAGGGTCAGGCTGCCGCCGATGAAGATGCAGAGGATCAGCAGGATGAAGACGCCGCGCGTCGGGTCGGTCGCGAAGGCGTGGACCGATGTGAGGACGCCGGAGCGCACCAGGAATGTGCCGAGCAGCGACAGCGAGAAGGTCAGGATCGCGAGCAGGATCGTCCACACCTTCAGCGCATTGCGCTTTTCCATCACTACTGCCGAGTGCAACAGCGCGGTCCCCGCCAGCCACGGCATCAGCGATGCATTCTCGACCGGATCCCAGAACCACCAGCCTCCCCAGCCGAGTTCGTAGTAGGCCCAGTACGAGCCCATCGCGATGCCGAGCGTCAGGCAAATCCACGCCATCAGCGTCCACGGCCGCACCCAGCGCGCCCAGGCCGCGTCGATGCGGCCTTCGAGCAGAGCTGCGACGGCGAAGGAAAACGAAATCGAAAACCCGACATAGCCGAGATAGAGCATCGGCGGATGCACCGCGAGCCCGATGTCCTGCAACACCGGGTTGAGATCGCGGCCCTCGATCGGCGGATTAGCGATCCGCATGAACGGATTCGAGGTCAGCAGGATGAACAGATAGAACGCGGTCGCGATCCACGCCTGCACCGCCAGCACATGGGCGCGCAGTGACAGCGGCAGATTGTTGCCGAACGCGGCGACGAGCCCGCCGAACAGCGCGAGGATCGTCACCCACAGCAGCATGGAGCCTTCATGATTGCCCCAGACGCCGGTGATCTTGTAGATCATCGGCTTCAGCGAATGCGAATTCTCGTATACGTTGACGACCGAAAAATCCGAGGTGACGTGCAGCGTCACCAGCGCCGCGAACGAAAGCGCCACGAACAGCAGTTGCGCCAGCGCCGTCGAACGCGCGACATTCATCAGCGCGCCATCGTGCAATCGCGCGCCAATGACCGGCACCGTGGACTGGATCAGCGCAAGGCCGAGCGCCAGCACCAGCGCATAATGTCCGGCTTCAGCGATCACTGTTGTACTCCCTGCTTACCCGAGGCCTCGACATTTCCGGCCTTGCCGGAGTCCTTGCCGTAATCGTCCTTCCAGTGACCCTGCTTCTTCAGGGCGTCGGCGACCTCTTTCGGCATATAGGTCTCGTCATGCTTGGCAAGCACGGTGTCGGCCTCGAACACGCCGGATTTATCGAGCGCACCCTCGGCGACGACGCCCTGCCCTTCGCGGAACAGATCGGGCAGGATGCCCTTGAACGCGACCGGAAGCGTCGCGCTGCCATCGGAGACCTTAAAATTCACCACGAGATTGTCGCCGCGGACCACCGATCCCTTCAGCACCAATCCGCCCAGCCTGAATCGCTGACCCGGCTGAATGTGTTTTTCCGCTACCATGACGGGCGTCGAAAAAAACACGATAGAGTCGCGCAACGCATTCAGCACAAGTGCGGCGGCGATCGCCAATACCGCCAGCGATCCACCGATCAGCGTCAGTCGCCGTTGCTTGCGCGTCATGCGTCATCTACCGATAGGAGTACGTCGGCGCTGAAAATCGGCTTTAAATGTTTCAGTGTCATGCTCAACCGTCCAGCCCCATATTCTTCAGGCCATCGTTCAGGGTTTTGAGCCGCGCCGCATCGTTGCCGACGGCCTGCCGCGCGTCCGCGAGCGTGCTCCGCACCTTGTCCTGATCGCCCAGCACCATATAGGCGCGAACGAGACGCAGCCATCCATCGACGTCGTTGCCGTCCTGTTTGAGACGCGTTGCGAGCCGGTCGACCATGCCGTGAATCATCGCAGTCCGGTCCGCTTCACTCATGCCCTTGGCCGCCGCCACCGCACCGTCCGGAAGCGGCGGCGCGCTGCCGCCGACCCGCGTCAGCGCCTCCTGCACCACGGCGCGCCACGGTGCATCAGCAGGCGCATCGGCCAGCATGACCTGCCAGATTTTCGCAGCGTCGGCAGGGCGGCCATCCTGCTCCGCCGCCATTCCAAGGAAATAGCGCGCCTTCACATCCTTGGAATTCAGGGCGATTGCCCGCTCGAATTCCTTCTTCGCATCTGATGTCACGACACCATTGGCAGCTCCTGCGATCGCTTCGCCGAGATCGGATCGCCGCTCCGCAGTTTCGCCGTTGTAGGTCAGCGAATTGCGATAAGCGCGCACAGCGTCGTCGAAGCGGCCGAGTTTATAAAGCACCGGCGCCAGTACGGCCCAGCCGCGGCCATCGGTCGGATTCTTTTCGAGGTGGGACTCGACCTGCGCCACAAGATTATCGAGCGGCTGCGACGCCACAGGCGCCCGAGCGCGTTCCGCGAGCGGGAAATCGGGGAGTTCCGGCGATCCAAGCGGCAGATAGATCAGGAGCGCCAGCAGCGGAATCCCGGCAAGCGCGGCGACAGCTACCGCACGTCTCGACCTGAGACTGGACGACTGCGGCTGGCTGCTTTC
>JAFEFK010000903.1 GCA_018240625.1 Pseudomonadota bacterium | reverse complement strand
TCTGCCATGACGCAGTTATGCTTTCGCCACGCGGCGCTTGAGGCGCAGCATCGCCAGCGCTGCACGCGCGGCGTCGCCGCCCTTGTTCAGATCGCCGGGCCGCGCCCGCGCCCAGGCCTGTTCGTCGGTATTGACCGTGAGGATGCCGTTGCCGAGCGGAATGCGCCTGGCGACGGCGATGTCCATCAGACCGCGCGAGGATTCCATCGCAACGATCTCGAAATGAAACGTCTCGCCGCGCACCACGCAACCAAGCGCGATCGCCGCGTCGTAGGGCTTGCCGCTTTTTTCGGCGGCATCGAACGCAATGGCGATTGCCGCCGGAATCTCCAGAGCGCCTGGAACAGTGATCACGTCGTGGCTGACGCCGGCTGACTGCAATTCGGCGACTGCGCCTTCGAGCAAGGCGTCCTGAATATCGTCGTAAAATCGCGCCTCGACGATCAGGGCCCGCGCGCCTTCGATGTCGGTTTGATCCTTGAGTGCCGCACGCCGCGAGTCTGCCATTTTATGTCCGTTGTCCAGGCTAACTGGGCGGGTTTTAGGCGCAGCAGCGTCCAAAGCCAAGCGCGAATGCGGTGGTCGTCATTGCAGGGAGCAGCTTGCGACGACGCTATCCAGCTCTGCTTTATAGCTTCTGGATTGTTTCGCTCGGCGCAAGGTTGGCAAGAGCCGACTTTGTCGCGGCTCGCAATGACGAAGCCTACGTCATCTCGCTGAGCCGAGCCGCATAGCGCGCCATCAGATCGACCTCGATATTGACCTCAGAACCCGCGCGCCAGTCACCCAGCGTCGTCACTCCCAGCGTATGCGGAATAATCAGCACCGAAAACACGACGTCATGGATGGTGTTCACCGTCAGGGACACGCCGTCCAGCGTCACCGATCCTTTCGCGGCAATGAACCGCGCCAGCGCCCGCGTGGTCCGCAGCTCGAAGCGCGCCATATCCGGCAGATCGTCGCGCACGATAATGGTAGCGATGCCGTCGGCGTGGCCCGCGACAATGTGGCCACCGAGTTCGTCGCCGATCTTCAGCGCGCGTTCGAGATTAAGCCGCGTCCCTGCCGCCCAGTGTTTCGCCGTGGTCATGCCGAGCGTTTCGGCGGCGGCATCGACATCGAACCAGGTCCGGCCGCCGTCGACGCCTGACGCCACGACCGTCAGGCAGACGCCGTTGCAGGCGATCGATGCGCCGTCGGCAATCGTACTTTGGTCATAGCGGCACAGGATTCGCAGCCGATGCAACTGGCCTTGCGCCGTGGGTTTGACGCTTTCGATCTCGCCGATGTCGGTGACAATGCCTGTGAACATCAACACACCTTGGCAAAAGAGCGAGGAGCGCTCCCTCTCCCATGGGGAGAAGGTTGGGGTGAGGGGGTAAGACTTATCGATGGTCCGTACGCCCTCACCCGCGCCTTCGGCGCGACCTCTCCCCACGGGAGAGGTGGGACAGCCCCTGCGGCAAATTCAATTTGTAATACTCTCGTCATGGATCAGGCACGTCCGTAAATCGTCAGTGTATCGTTTTGCAGCATCTCGCTAGCACGAACCTTGAAGCGCGGCGACTGCGTGATCGACGACAACGGCAATGCGTGGAGCGCAGGGACGCCGTCGGCACCGATCGAATGAGCGCCGCGCAGCAGCCAGATTTCATCGGCGAGATCGGCCGCGACGAACGAGGATGCGACCCGCGAGCCGCCCTCGACCATCAAACGGGTGATGCCGCGACGGTTCAATTCCGCCAGCACTGCAGCCAGATCGAGCGGGACAGATCGGTTTGCAGCATCCATGGCCTCCGCGCGTCCCCGCGAAAGCGGGGAGCCAGCGCCTTTCTGGATTCCCGCTTGCGCGGGAGTGAACGCGGAAATCACCCGAAGCACCTCCGCGCCGGCCGCCGACAATCGCGCTGCCGCCATCGCCTCCGCCGTTTCGCTGCCGACCACCCACAGCGGCGTTTCGCGCGCGGAGTGAACCAGGCGGCTGCCGCCGGGGATACGAAGCGCGCGATCCAGCACCACGCGCACCGGCGAGCGCGCTGCCATGCCGGGCAAGCGGCACGTCAGCAGCGGATCGTCTGCGAGGACCGTGCCGATGCCGACCAGAATGGCATCGCATTGCGCGCGCAATAGATGCACCCGCGCCTTCGCAGCATCGCCCGTGATCGCCACGGGCTTGCCGCCCGCGGCCGCGATCCGGTCGTCGCTGGACACCGCCAGCTTGAGAATGACATGCGGACGCTTGTCCCTGACTCGGCGAAAATGCCCGGCATGATCGCGCGCAGCCTCCTCGGCAGCCAATCCAACATCGACGGATATTCCGGCGGCGCGCAATCGCGCATGGCCCTGCCCTGCAACTTCCGGATTGGGATCCTCGATCGCCGACACCACGCGCGCGATGCCCGCGGTGATCACAGCATCCGCGCATGGCGGCGACTTGCCGACATGCGAGCACGGCTCCAGCGTCACGTAGAGCGTCGCACCTCGTGCCGCCTCGCCCGCACGGCGCAACGCCTCGACCTCGGCATGAGGACGGCCGCCAGGCTGGGTCCAGCCGCGTCCGACAATCACGCCATCCCTGACGACGACCGCGCCGACGGCCGGATTGGGTGACGTCGTGCCGAGCCCGCGCCGGCCCAGCGCCAACGCCAGTTGCATGAAGCGCATATCGGCAGCTTTGGCCTTCGTCAGGCGCTCCCTGAACTGATCTTCGAGGAGACGAAACGCCATTTTGCTATTCTTTGGGCTATTTGCGCAGCGGCACCGGCCGCGCGTCGTCCTCGCCAGAGAGTTCGCCGAGCACCGCTTCGAAGTCTTTCGCCTCGCGAAAATTGCGATAGACCGACGCGAAACGCACATAGGCGACGTCATCAAGCTGGCGCAGATGCTCCATCACGATCTCGCCGATGGTCTCCGAGGAAATCTCGGCCTCGCCGCCGCTCTCGAGCTCGCGCACAATTGCCGACACCATGGTTTCAACGCGTTCCGGATCGACCGGCCGTTTGCGCAAGGAAATCTGCAGCGAGCGCACCAGCTTGTCGCGATCGAACGGCACGCGCCGTCCGTTACGCTTGATGACCGTGAGTTCGCGCAACTGCACCCGTTCGAACGTCGTGAAGCGGAAGTTGCAGGCCATGCAGACGCGCCGCCGCCGGATCACGGCGGAGTCCTCGGTGGGACGGGAGTCCTTCACCTGGGTATCCAGACTGTTGCAACTCGGGCAACGCATGGGTCAATTCACTCTGTTGCTGCGCCACAAGGCGAAGCGCGCCCCCTCTCCCCGCTGGGGAGAGGGTTGGGGTGAGGGGGAAAACGTCGTGGGAAAAAGTCCACTCACCCGCCGCGAAGACGCGGCGACCTCCCCCCCGCGGGGAGAGGTGAAGATGCCGGCGACTGGTATGGAGCCAAAACCCATGACGCTGTTTGCCATTCGCTTACTGATAAATCGGGAAGCGGTCTGTCAGCGCCTTGACGCGCTCCTTGATCGCGGCCTCGACCAGCGGTGCCTTGCCGTCTTCCGATTGCGCGATCGCGTTAAGCACTTCGGCAATCAGGCCGCCGACCTGCCTGAATTCGGCAACCCCAAAACCGCGCGTGGTCGCTGCCGGGGTGCCGAGCCGGAGCCCAGAGGTCACGAACGGCTTTTCAGGATCGAACGGAATGCCGTTCTTGTTGCAGGTGATGGCGGCGCGCACCAGCGCCTTCTCCGAGACGTTGCCCTTGAGCCCTTTCGGCCGCAGGTCCACCAGCATCAGGTGATTGTCGGTGCCGCCGGACACGATATCAAAGCCGTGGCCGCGCAGCGATTCCGCGAGCGCCTTGGCGTTCTCAACCACGTTCCGCGCGTAGACCTTGAAATCCGGATGCAGCGCTTCCTTGAAAGCGACTGCCTTGGCGGCAATGACATGCATCAGCGGGCCGCCCTGCAGGCCCGGGAAGATCGCCGAGTTCAGCTTCTTGGCGATGGCCTCGTCATTGGACAAGATCAGGCCGCCGCGCGGGCCGCGCAACGACTTGTGCGTCGTCGTCGTCGTGACATGCGCGTGCGGCACCGGCGATGCATGCACGCCACCGGCCACAAGGCCCGCAAAGTGCGCCATATCCACCAGAAGGTATGCACCGACGCTGTCTGCGATCTCGCGAAAACGCTTGAAATCCCACGGGCGCGAATAGGCCGAGCCGCCGGCGATGATGAGTTTCGGCTTCACCTGTTCGGCCTGCTTCGCCACCGCGTCCATATCGATGATCTGGTCCTCGCGGCGCACGGTGTAGTGCGACGCCTTGAACCATTTGCCGGACATGTTGACGGGCGAACCGTGCGTGAGATGTCCACCGGCGGCGAGATCGAGACCCATGAAAGTGTCGCCCGGCTGCAGCAGCGCCAGGAATACCGCCTGGTTCATCTGACTGCCGGAGTTCGGCTGCACGTTGGCGAATTGCGCCCCGAACAATTTCTTGGCGCGCTCGATCGCCAGCGTCTCGGCGACATCGACCCACTCGCAGCCGCCGTAATAGCGCGCGCCCGGATAGCCCTCCGCATACTTGTTGGTCATGACCGAGCCCTGCGCTTCCAGCACGGCGCGACTGACGATGTTTTCCGACGCGATCAGCTCGATCTCGTGACGCTGGCGGCCGAGTTCACCCTTGATCGCAGCCGCGATCTCGGGATCGGCCTCGGACAGGGTCGCCGAAAAGAAGGAATCGGGCGCGGAGGCGGTTTTGGCGGGCGAGCTCATGAACGGAATATCCTCAGGAAGCGCAGCCCGTTAGGACGGGTGCGGACGGCAGGTGTGGGCGGTTCGAAGCGGCGCGAGCGGGATAGCATATCGGCCGGAAATGGCCAAGGTGTTGCGTCTGCCACCCGATATTTGGGCAATATATGGTGGATCTGGGAATTTCGGAAGTTCGCGTCCCGACCCGACTGACCTTCGGTCAGCCACCCTCCCCGCAAGCAAGGGAGAAGGCAGTGCCCACGTCGCGTCCCACGGCCTGCACGCCCAACATCGCAACGTGGACAGGGAAATGGACCTGGCGCCGAAACGCATCACGAAATCACCGGTGATAGCGCCGCCGCGAACGTCCCGCACGCTCTATTTACTTGGAAGGATTTACTTGGAAAGATAACGCCGCAGCGCTGCGATCGAAGGCCCTACATGGCCGGCGGCCTCCAGCAATCTGTCACGGGACACATTCAAACGGCTGGCCCAGAGATCGGTCTGGGCGTCGTTAGTCAGGTCGAGCGCCACCGGCGGCTTTTGAAAGGTGGAGGCGACTGATGCAACTGTGACGAGCTGGATCATCCTATGAGGCTACCACGCGCGCCCGACAACGCCGACGGCTCCCGGCCGGGAGAGTTAAAATCCAGTTTCCGCGAAGCCGCAGGATTTACCGTGATGCCGCTGTGCACACGCCGCACCATTTCCCCATGAGGGCATCGCCTTACGCCAGCCTCTCGATGACACCCATGAATGCGCGCATGAGAACGCCGCACACGAAAAGCCGCCATCCTGCCGCATTCGCCGCAGAGCCTATTGATGTTTGGAGTTGCCGAGATGAAGTTTTCCGTCATCGTTCTGATGATCTTGATCGCAAGCCCCGCGCTCGCCGACGACTGCAAGCCCGTCGTCGACGCTCTGACCAAGCTTACCACCACCCCCAATCATCAGGTCATCACCGGCAAACAAAGTGGCGAACTGATCACCACCGCGGATACCCGCTACGTCCTGCTCCGGGGCGAATGGCGCAAGTCTGCGTACGACAGCCATGAGGCTCTCGAAATGTTGAAAGATGCACTCTCGACCTCCAAGCTGACGTGCACGGCAAAACCCGTCACCGTCAATAACGAGGCCGCCATGCTCTATAACGTGCACAAGGTCAACGAAGACAACGAGGCATCGGATTCGCAAATCTGGATTGCAACCGCGACGGGACTGCCGGCAAAGGAAACCATGAAGCCGGGCGAAGTCGAGCGTACCGTCATATTCGACTACAAGAACGTCAAGGCGCCGCTGTAAAGAACAGGCGATGCTCTTCGCGTGGCGCGGTCACACCGCAAACCGGTAGGCCCCGCCTTTTTCGACGCTGCGCTGAAATGCCGGCCGCGCGTGCATGCGCTTCAGCCACGCGCTTAAATTCACGTATGGCTCCAGCTTTCCGAAGGCCTTCGCCATCTCAGGCACAAAACTCATCTGGATATCGGCACCGGAAAGCGCATTGCCCACGAAGAACTCCCTGCCCTTCAGCGCACCGTCCACATAGCCGAGGTGGTTTTTCAGTTCGCTCTCGATCCGCGGATGCAGCGGTGCGCCAGCTTCTTTCAGCCTGGACACATAGAGGTTCAGCATCAGCGGCAACATCGCCGAACCCTCCGAATAATGCAGCCATTCGTTGTAGGCCTCGTAGGCCGGACTGTCCGGTGAAGGCATCATCTTGCCCCGCCCGTGCCGCCGGATGATGTAATCGACGATGGCGCCGGACTCGGCGATCTTTACATCGCCATCGGTGATGACGGGTGATTTTCCGAGCGGATGGATGGCCTCAAGTTCGGGTGGCGCGAGGCGCGTCTGTGCGTCGCGCTGATAGCGCTTCAACTCGTAGGGCGTGCCGAGTTCTTCGAGCAGCCAGAGGATGCGTTGAGAACGCGAGTCGTTCAGATGATGCAGCGTGAGCATGGAATTCCCTCTCCGCCTCGCGCGGATTTTGCGACCGAACCGTGAGCGTACCAAACTCCTCGCAGTCGCGAAACATTACAAGGCGGCCGGAACCTTCAATCGATTGCTCAAGGAAAAGGCATTCATGAAATTCTGGCAATGTCGACAATTTCTGGAACGAGCCGCCATCGATTGCATTATCGGGGCGTCGACCAAACCACGAGGAAATCGCAATGAAAAAACTCGTTCTCGCCGCCTGCTGTGCAACGCTGATGGGTCTCGGAAGCGCGGCCGCCCAGACCACCGGCCCGCAAGCCCAGGACAACATGAAACAGAACGACACGATGTCCAAGGACTCGACCATGTCCGGCGATCAGATGTCGAAAGGCAAAATGGCCAAGAGCAAGACGTCGAAACACAAGACTGTCGGCATGTCGAAGAGTTCAAAGATGAAAAGCGGCAGCATGAGCAAGGACAATATGTCGAAGTAAATCGCTTCGCAGGATTGTCACGAAAGCCGCGCGGCCTGACAGGCGCGCGGCTTTTGCGTGACCGAGACAGGCATGTTTACACCGTCATGTTTACACCGTCATGTTTACACCGTCCGCCGTTGGACTACAGCGTCACCTGAGCCTGGCCGCATTCCTTGCAGGTAAACTTCACCCGGGTCGCGCCCTTTGGCGCTTTGACCTTATTCTCGGCGCCGCACTTGCCGCACTTCGTCATGATGCGCGTCTCGCCTTGCTTCACCGCGACGCCCTTGCGCTCCATCGCCTCGCGCATCAGCCGTTCGGCCTCTTCGCGCATAGCCTGCTTGTCCACCATGCCTCACCTGCCCTTCGGATTCTCGAGCCGTTGTAGCCCGGAAATGCACCGGCGCACATGGATATCGTTCCGCGCGGCCGAGGCGCGGCCCCAAAACCCAACATCGCCGGGAAATCCAGATTGAAACAGTTTTGGGATGAGGCGCCGG
Source organism: Pseudomonadota bacterium (assembly GCA_018240625.1). Lineage (GTDB taxonomy): Bacteria > Pseudomonadota > Alphaproteobacteria > Rhizobiales > Xanthobacteraceae > Nitrobacter. Next base: position 1,605 of record JAFEFK010000903.1, on the reverse strand, counting down.
GCGCACCCTAAGTATCATCCAGCGCGTACCAACCACGAGCCCCGCATGTGCAATTGCACATCGAAAGTCTCGACACGAAATGGCTGCGAGATTCCGGATTGCCGTTATGCAGAACTCACATCCCGGTAAAACCGGCCTTCACCGGATCGACGGTTCCATCGAGTTCGCGCAGGTACGTCAAACCACAGACCGCGAGCCGATGCGGATCCTTTTCACCGGCCTCGACCAGCATATTGACATAGTCGGTCACCTTGCTGCGCGCTTCCGCGCTGGCCGCGGCCGTGCGGTTGAGCAAAAGGTCATACGTCATCATGATCCGGTCGATGGCGGCGTTCATAATATCCTCGCGTTGCAGTTAGGCTGTTGGATTGGACTCAAACCGCGCAATGGCCTTGTTCGCCAGCTTGATGCGGTTGCTCTCACCACCGTAGAACATCCCAACAATGATCTGGAGAAGATGGTCGTTGATCGCAATGCTTTCGGTGATGGCGCCGCTCCGGCGCAGGTAATTCGCTGCGATGGCGTAGGCTTCGCCAACCGTTTCAACGTTCATGACCCGCAAGCCGCGCTCGACCAGCATAGATTCCGTCTCCGATGCGAACGGATAAGTTCCCAACCGGGTTTAAGTTCCATCGGTTCCGGATCAATTTGCGACAAACGCAAACGCACCCGCTTCGGATCAACGAAGCGAGTGCGCGCGGAATACGGGAATGTCGCGATGGTCTGAAAACTTCAGGAGAACGGGCTGCCGATCTTACGCCGGCTTCGCCCTGTCCCGGAGAGAACTCAGAGTCGGTAGAGGATCTGGTCGGTCCAGAAGCGCTCGAGGCGATGCAGCGACTTGTTCAGCGTCGCGAACTCCTCGTTGGAGATGCCGCCGACCTGTTCGACGGTCTTGACGTGCTTCTGATAGAGCGCGTCGACGATCTTGCGGATTTCCTGACCTTGCGTGGTCAGCCGAATGCGAACCGAGCGGCGATCGACGCGCGAGCGCTGATGATCGAGGAAGCCCAGTTCGACGAGCTTCTTCAGGTTGTAGGAGACGTTGGAGCCGAGATAATAACCGCGGGTCCGCAGTTCGCCGGCGGTCAACTCCTTGTCGCCGATGTTGTAAAGCAAGAGCGCTTGTACCGAATTGATGTCGGCGCGGCCGCGGCGGTCGAACTCGTCCTTGATGACATCGAGCAGGCGGCGATGCAGCCGCTCTACCAAAGTCAGGGCTTCGAGATAGAGCGGCTGGACCGGAGCCTGGCCCGCGACCTGTTCAGCGGGCTCGTGAGCCTTCGCAACGGCTTTCATCATGACATTCCCCTGTTGTCGTTTTTATCGACTTATTCGACGAAACTTGTGTTCCGCCTGATAGCGAGAACTTAGGGGAGGCGTTTGAAGATCAGCTTAAATAAGACAATAAAGAGATCATGAATTTAAGACAGTGAATCGCGGATTAAGCCCGTCAAATAAGGGGTTATCGCAACCTTTCATTGACGGTGTGTTGGCCCTGTTCACGCTTCGTCTGCCCGCGCTGTCGCATTCAGGAACAGCATCGTTCGAAATCGAAACATTCGGTCAAGACAGATGACCGCCGCGTTAGGGTGACTGAATTCT
>JAFEFK010000902.1 GCA_018240625.1 Pseudomonadota bacterium | reverse complement strand
GTCGGGTGGGGGCATCACTGATATTGCCCCCTCCCCAACCCCTCTCAGCGCTGCTCGCGGCGCGGCCCGCAAGCGGGAGAGGGAGTTCGCTGACTGCGATGAAACGTTTCCATCAACAGGAAACGGATTCACCCGCGGCGCGGACTGATCTTCCAGGTCGCGGCCATGATCGCGAGCGTCAGCGAACCGGTGATGACGGCGGCAACGGGAACCGCCAGCGCCAATCCGGCGGTCGCCGCCCACCCGATCGACGAAAATGCCTCGGCGAAGGTCGCCAGCCGCGATGAAGTCTGGCGGCGCCGAAACTGGCTTCGCTTCGCCTGAACCCGGAACCAGAGTTGAATCCCGGTCGCCGAGGCCGCGGCAATGATGACGCCGCATGCCGTCACAAGCGCCTGCGGAAGCGACAGCACCGCCAGCGGCACTACCAGCGGCGCAAAGGCTACGCCGATGACGATCAGCACCACTTCGATCTTGGCGCGGGTCACACGGGACGCCGGCAGCGGCGCGGTCGCCACCAGATCGGCCGCGTCCTCGCCCGAAATCGTCAGCCACGCCAATCCGCCGGCGAGTTGGCCTGCCGCCATCACCACGACTGGCGTAATCAGCACGAGCGCCGCCGAACTGTCGGCAAAGCTCCGCCACAGCATCACGGCGGGCGGGATCAGATAGAGCAATTGCATCAGCGTTTGCGAAATCAGCCAGGGATCGCGCCACAGCAACAGCATCTCCTTGCGCCGCAGCGCCTGCGCCCGCGAACCGCTGCGAAACGGGCGAGAGGTGTGGCCTCTTGTCGTCGTCGCCGCCATTCCCATCGAAGCGCTGACGACGTCGTCGCCCAGCCGCGACGAAAACACCGCGACGGTTACCCCGAGCACCATGAAACTGCCACTGAGCAGGCCGAGCAGCGCCACGGTATCACCCAGGACAGCGCGGACCGGCCACCATGCCATACTGCCCGGCGCGGGTGCGAAGGCTGCCGCTGCGTCCGACGTCAGTACGGCAAAACGCGATAGCGTATTGGTCGACAGGATCGCCGCGATCTGGAGCGCGATCACGAAGCCCGCGCCGATCATGACCGCGAGGATCTGCGCAATCAGTCGCGTCCGCCGCGGCCCGATCGTGCGGAACAACACGATCGTCAATGCGATCGCCACCGCCGCCGCCGAAATGCCCGCCGCTGCGATCACGCCATAAGCTGCCAGCCAGTGCGCGCCTCCTGCCAACGCCAGCACATCAATGAAAGGTGCGGATAGCAGCAGCGCCATGGCCGTGACCGCCAGCGCGATCGCGCCCATGCGGATCGAGAACACATTCGCCAGTGTCACCGGCGACGACATGATGAGATCGAGATCGGCGCGGGAATAGAACACCCGCGTCACCGATTCCATGGCCTGCGACAGGATCAGCGCCCACGCCAGAAACAAGCTCGCCGTGACGACGATCAAGGTCGTCCGGTCGGCATCGAGCGACATGTCCGCATAACGCCCGACAACGGCATAGGCCGGCAGATGCATCAAGCCTGCGAAAACAATGAGACCGATGGCGACGTTGCGGGTGCGCCGCTTGCGCCCGGCCGTCATCATCGACAGCCAGTCGCGCCATGCCAGGCGAATCTCGTGGCGCGCGAACCACGCAAGCTCCAGGGTCGAACTCATACGATCGAACTCATAAGGCCGAACTCATGCGGCGACTGCGTCGCTGTCGACCAGCGCCAGAAAAGTCTCTTCAAGGCTGGTGTGGCTTTCGCCGTTCCATTGCCGCAACTCGTCCAGCGTGCCTTCCGCGATGAGCTTTCCGCCGGCGATGACTCCGATCCGGTCGGCCATACGTTCCGCGACTTCAAGTATATGCGTCGTCATGATGACGGTGCCGCCATCGCGCACCCGTTCCTGCAACAAGCCTTTGACATGCCGGGCCGAGACGGCATCAAGACCGGTCAGCGGTTCGTCGAGAATGATCAAGCGGGGATCGTGAACCAGCGCGCCTGCCAGCGCCACCTTCTGCCGCATGCCCTTGGAGAAGCCTTCGCAGCGCTCATCGAGATGTCCGGCAAGCCCGAGCGATGCAAGAAGCGTCCGCGCTGCGGGTTCGGACATCGCGGGATCGCAGCCCCAGAGGCCCGCGACGAATTCCAGGTATTCCAGCGGCGTCAGCTTGTCATAAATCATCGGCTCGTCGGACACCCACGCCATGATCTGCTTGGCGCCAACCGGGTTCTTCAGCGCATCGACGCCCAGCACCGACACGGAACCGGCGTCGGGCCGCAACAGTCCCGCGACCATGCGCAGCGTCGTGGTCTTGCCCGCGCCATTGGGACCCAGCAGCGCGTAGAACTCACCGGGCCGGACCGTCAAATCGAGCCCATCCACGGCCGGACGGTCGAAACGTTTTGTTAACCCTCGCACCGCCAGCGCCGGGATTTCCTGATCGACACTCATGACACGTGACAGTCCTTGCTGCGCCCGCGCGCAGGGTGGACCGAAGATGTTTCAGCGTGGTGAATCGATGGCTGCAAAGCCGATCCATCGACGAACGTGGCCGCTCAAAAATGCATCAGGAACGGACAACCCGGCGCGGCGTTTTACCGGCCGCCGCGATCCGCTCCAGAACCGGCAGGAGATAACCGAGGAATTTTGCGGGATCCTCGCTCATCGGGAAATGACCGAGACCCTTCATGATCTGCACCTCGCATCCGGGAATGCTGCGCGCAACCGCCAGCGTTTCCTCCGGCGTGCAGGAATAGTCGTATTCGCCGGACAGCAGAAACAACGGACAGAGCGATGTGTCGATCCCGGCAACCCGGCCGCGGATGTCCCCGTCGAGCTTGTAAAAATAGAGGTCGCCTTTGAACACGCCGGGACCGCCCTGCATGTAGTGCCACAGCGTCTCCCAGCGGTCGCGGTCCGATGCGTCCGGTCCGACCAGACCCGATACGATGGCCGCGCAGACCTCGCCGCCATGTACGTCCGGACGGTGCAGGAAATTCAGATCGTAATAGGGATCGACGTGCGCGCCGGCCTGCAGGCCGATGATGGCGCTGAAGCGTTCGGGATGCTCAAGCGCGAGGTGCAACACGATACGTCCGCCGATCGAACAGCCCATCACGATCGGCTTATCCAAACCAAGGGCGTCCATGATCGTCAGGATCATGGTGGTGTACTGCACGGACGAGAGTTGATACTCCTCGTTGTGCCAGCCCTCCGGCGGTGACGACTTGCCGTGCCAGGGCATGTCGAACGCGATGACGCGATGATTTGCGGTGATCCGCGCATCGTTCATCAGCGCGCGATACTGACGCCCGTCGGAACCCGCGGTATGCAGGCATAGCAGCGGCACGCCCTCGCCCGCTTCCTCGACGTAGATACGATGCGGCCGCCCGAACAGATCGAGATTCATGTAGCGGCCGATGACCGGTTCGAATTGCGCGGTCATGCGGCCACCTTCTCGGCACGGAGCTTGACCAGCGCTTCCTTGAAGTAGCGCAGGTTCGCCATGAAAGGATGCAGATCGCCTTCGGCCTTGAGCGCGCGGCGCTTGATCAGCGCCATCAGATCGTGATGGCCGGGCAAGGGCCGCGCTGCCCAGAACTGCTGCCACTCATTTTCGGGGGCGCGCAACGCGAACGTCCATGAAGGCATCACAAACGGCCCGCGCGTGACGGACGCTATTTTTCCCTCGGCGACAACAACAAGCCACGGCGTCGGCCCGACCTCGAGCAGGAACGTGGTCGAGAGAAACCGCCCGCGTTTCACCAACATGGCGTCGCTGTTGACGCGCTCCGCAAGCATTTCAATCATCAAACCTCCCGCAAGCCTATCCGCGCGGTTCAGGCCGCGCGTCGATTGCGATGAATGATGATCGGATTTGGCCGGGCGTCAACCGGCGGCAACGGCCTTCCTGGAAAAGAGATCGCGGCACACCAGGCCGACCGAGTTCTCGCCCGCACCGCACGGCCTAGAACATGCCTTCCGCCCCTTGGCGCTTCTGCTTTTTCGAGCGCTGCCACACAACGCCGGGAAAACCCTTGAGCGGCACCAGCGGTTCGCCGGCATAGGTCCATTCCTGCATCTCGGTGATGCCGATGTGATAGAGCGGCTGCCGCCCGGTGCGGCTCTCGAACAACGCCCGCGAGATGTTCACCATGTGCGGCGAACGCGCCCGTTCGTAGAACAGCGGCGTGCCGCAATGCCTGCAGAAACTGCGGACGGATTTCGCCGCACTGTCCTCGAAGCGGCTGATCGCTCGCTGCCCTCTGGTGATGCGGAAGCGCTTGCGCCAGCTTCCGACATAGGTGGCGTAGGCCGCGCCATGCGCGCGGCGGCTCGCCGCGGTGTGATCGTGCCAGGCCCAGCGCGCGGGCGTATCGATCTCGAAGCCGACCTTGCCGCACAGGCAACGTCCTGCCGCCACGCCGCCGCTCGCAATCGCTCTTTTGCTCATGACGACGTCTCCCGCATGCCGAAACGCGCCGCTCCGCGAGCTACGCCGTCTCAGCTTGCCTCAACCCGTCATATACCGGGTAATCGGTATAGCCGGCTTCTCCACCACCATAGAACGTCGCGCGGTTGTAAGGTGTCAGCGGGTAGCCGTTTTTGAGACGATCCGGCAGATCGGGATTGGCAATGAAGATGCGCCCGAACGCGATCAGGTCGGCATCGCCGTCGGCGATCGCGGCATTCGCGCTCTCGCCGGTAAAACCGCCCGCCGTCATCAGCACGCCGCGCCACATCGGGCGGAACAGCTTCATGGCCGACGGCACATTCTGGTGATCGACCTCGGCCCGGCCGGCGCCGCTGCTGCGCGGCTCGATGAAATGCAGATACGCCAACCCGAGCCGATCGAGCGCACCGATGACGTGGCTGTACAGCGGCATCGGGTCCGTCTCGCCGGAACCGTTCGCGATGCCATACGGCGACAGCCGCACGCCGACCCGATTGGCGCCCCAGACGCCAGCCACTGCGTCGACGATCTCCAGCAGGAAGCGGGCGCGGTTCTCGATCGAGCCGCCATAGCGGTCGGCGCGCAGGTTGATGTGCGACTGCAGGAACTGCTCGATCAGGTAGCCGTTGGCGCCGTGGATTTCGACGCCATCGAAGCCCGCTTCCATCGCGTTCCGCGCGGCCTGCCGGAACGCATCGACGATCCCAGGGATCTCGTGGGTCTCCAGCGCGCGCGGCGTCTCATAGGGTTGCGGCTTGCCCGACGCCGTCGCGGCCATCATGCCATCGCCTGCGATCGGCACCGCCGACGGCGCCACCGGCAGCACGCCGCCGGGCTGCAGCGACGAATGTGAGACGCGGCCGACATGCCAGAGCTGGAGAAAGATGATACCGCCCTTGGCGTGCACGGCATCGGTCACGGCTCGCCATCCCGCCACCTGTTCGTCCGAATAAATGCCGGGTGTCGCGGGATTGCCGCGCCCCGTCGCCAGCACCGGCGACGCCTCGGCGATCAAGAGCCCGCCCGCCGTTGCCCGCTGCCCATAATATTCGGCATTGAGCGGACGCGGCGCGAAAGTCGCCTTGTCGGCGCGCATCCGCGTCAGCGGCGCCAGCACGACGCGATGCGCCAACGTATAAGGGCCGACCTGCAGCGGCGAAAACAGTTTTGGATTGTGCATGTGATCTTCCGGGAGGCTTGCGTGGATCGCGCTCCCGGAAGCTCTAGCAGGGCCTCAGAAAATTCTCCACCGTGCCGGACACCGCACAAACGATGATCGGGCATGCAGGAAATGCGACGGAGTCACCACTTGAACGATGCGGCGACCTCGTAGCTGCGCGGCGCGCCGAGGATCACCTGATCGGTGTAGCCGGGATCGCCCCACTGCGCATAGCGCTTGTCGGTCAGGTTTCTGACGCGGAACGTCAGCCGCGTCCTGTCGACGCCCTGGAAAAACGATTTCGGGATATCGACGAACGCATAGACGTCATAGGTCGTGTACGCGTCCATGGTCACGAGGTTGTCCTGAAAATTGAAGCGGTCGCCGACGTGCCGCATCGATGCCCCCAATTCGACCGGCCACATCGTCTCGAAACGATAGGAAGCCCCTGCGTTGGAAACAAAACTCGGCACGTTCGGCGGCGTCATGCCGGAATAGGAGGCCGGATTTCCGTTGCCGTCGATGTAATCGAAATCGACGAAGCGCGAATGCACGAAGGCAACGTTACCCCAGAGCTTCAGCCCGCCGAACGGGTTGACACCGGCCGCGACCTCGAGGCCACGCGAGGCGATCTTGCCGGCAAGATCGAAATTGATCCCGCTCTCGGGGACGTAGACATTCTTGCGCTCGATATCGAACGCCGAGATCGTGACTTCGGCACGCTTGTCCGCGCTCAGCAGCTTGACGCCGGTTTCGTAGGTGCGCGACGTGGTCAGCCGCAGCGGCATCGTCGGACCGATATTGAAGATATTGGCGACCGTGGGATCGGCCGCCGTGGCGTACTGGCTGTAGAACGTCGCGCCCGGCACGGCCTCCCAGGTATAGCCGATGCGGCCGGTGACCGGCTTGAACGTGGTCGAAAACGGATAACCGGCTGCGCTGCGCAGATTGCCGTCCACATCGAACGCGGTCCGCGACAACGAAATGTCTTCGATCCGGATACCGCCGATCAGCGCGAAATTGCCCGTGAGCTTGATGCGATCCTCGAAGGCGAGGGCAACATCATCCAGATGGGTGTAGAAGTTCTTGGTCTGCTGGGTGCCATACAGACCGCGATCCGGATTGATGAGGTTGACGAAATCGTTGTTGAAAAAATCGTCCTGCACCACGTTGAACTGCAGGCTCGAGGCGGCGACCGTGGTGACGAAGCGGTTATCAAACCCGAGAAGATTCGAGTTGATCGTCAGATCTGTGACGTTGCCATAGAGCTTCTGGTCGTGATCGACCGACAGCCGCTCGCGGTAGACCTGCCCGCCGCCCGGACTGTCGTCGAACGAATTGATCTCGTTGTTGAACCAGTGCCGCTGCGCGTCATAGGCATAGACCTGGCTCTTCAATTGAATGTTATTGGTGATGTCCCACTGGAATCCGCTGCGCAGCCACAATTCGTTGGCACCGCTGTGGTTGTCGAGCACGTTGTAGGTCGTGTTCAGCGTACGGGCATCGATGGTCACCGGGTTAAGCATGCCGGTGTGACCGTTGAGATAATAGTTGGTCCACTGTCCCGACACGATTCCCGTGGTCGGAACGATGCCCGGATAATTCGCGGGAACCAGCGGCGTGCCCCAATAATAACGATCGGTGTCCTGCTTGTATTCGACCGCGCCCCAGATCTTGAAGCTGTCGCTGATTTTGTAATTGAGCTGGCCGGAGACGTTGCTGAGTTTTGAATAGGTATCGTCGATAAAGCTCTTGTCGTTGGAGTGGCTGATGTCGAAGCGATAATCGAGACCGTCGATCAGCGTGCTGCCGCCGGAGCCGTAACCGGCCCGATAGCCGTGAAACGAATCGTAGGACACGAAAGCATCGTTGGTGATCGGCCCGGTGTGCGGCGTCTTGGTGACGTAGTTGACGGCGCCGCCGGTCGCGCCCTCGCCCGACAACAGCGACGCCGGTCCCTTGAGGATTTCGACCCGGTCGAGATTGAACGTATCCATGATCCGTCCGGTCATCTCGGACGGGCCGATCCTGATGCCGTTGTAGAGCGTGTTGATCTGGGTGCCGGCAAAGCCGCGCATCGAGAACGACGCCACCGCGCCCGGCGCATCGCCGGCGGTCACCCCGGTCGCGCCCTGCGCGACATCCGTCGTGGTCTTGAAGCCGCGATCCTCGATGGTCCGGCTGTCGATCACCTCGACGGTCGCCGGAATCTCGCGCGCGGTCAGACCCAACCGTGACGCGCTGTCAGCGGCCGCGTTGAGATTGAGCGGCGTTGCCGGCGCGGTCGTCGCGTTCGGTCCCGGCGCGGGCACAATCTCGCGCGTCCGGGCGCGGCCCGATCTCCGCGCGGCGATGCGCGACCGCTCCACACCCGCTTGAACCCTGCGCGCCGGTTTGCGCTTCGGCTCGGTCACGACGACCGGCCCAAGATTTCCCGCCGCACCGCCGGATTGTGCGCTGGATTCGCCGCCGGATTTCGCGCCGTCCTGCGCGGCGACAGGCGAGACCGCACCCAGCGGCAACGCCATCAGCACACACAGAGGCGCGATCGAGGATCGCAGCCAACTCTTGATCGCAACGGAATCAGAAGCGCGAACGCGTGCAAGCACCGGCGCAATTTGGCCATTTCGCTCAATAACAGACATGAAAAAACTCAAACGGCGAATGCTCAACCGTCCGTGCGGTCGCTGCTGTCCTCTGCCTTTCGCCCCAAACGGCAGAACCACTCAGCTAATCTCGCCTTCGGGGCACCCCGCCCGACGCGTTCGCACGTGACCATGACCGGCAGCAGGTTTCCTGGCTCGCGGGTTATCGCCTCGGACCACCTTCCCAGAAACATCGCTGCTTCCAGTGGCATTCATGGTCGTCGGCTATCCGCCTACAGTTGCGGGGGCAGCCGCGGAATTGCTCGCAAACGAGCGCACCGCATTCCCTTGGTTAGCCCTTGCGGGCACCACCGGCTGGGACGTTGGCATCGACGATCAATTGCGTCAATAGAAGTTTCGGACGAACAACAGGCGGCAGGCTGAACATGATGTGGAATCGGCACTCAAATCTCTGGCCTGGCGTCGCGCTGGCGCTGGGCTCGGCTGTCCTGTTCGGCGCCAGCACGCCGCTGTCGAAAATCCTACTCGGGACAGTCGATCCGCAATTGCTCGCGGGGCTGCTCTACCTCGGCGCGGGTTTCGGACTTGCAGCGCTTCACGCGGGACGATCACTCCTCTCGCAGGCGAACACGGAAGCACCGCTGCGCCGGGCCGACCTGCCATGGCTCGCACTGGCGATCGTGTCGGGCGGCATCGTCGGGCCTGTGCTGCTCATGCTCGGCCTCGCACGAACCGATGCCGCCTCCGGTTCTTTGCTGCTCAATCTCGAAGGTCTTGCGACCATGAGTATCGCCTGGCTGGTGTTCCGCGAAAACGTCGACCGGCGATTGTTGCTCGGCGCACTCGCGATCGTCGCCGGCGCCGTGGTGCTGTCGTGGCGCGGCCAGCATCTGTCGCTGGATGCGGGCGCCGCGCTGATCGGCGCGGCTTGCGTGGCATGGGGCATCGACAACAACGTCACGAGGAAATTGTCGGCGGCCGATCCCGTGTTGATTGCGATGGCAAAAGGGTTAGCCGCCGGCCTTTTCAACGCCGTCATTGCAACGGCGCGCGGCGCGGACTTGCCGGCGCCCAGCGTTGCATCCCTCGCGGCGGTCCTCGGCTTCTTCGCCATCGGCGTCAGCCTCGTGCTGTTCGTGCTCGCGTTGCGGCACCTCGGCGCGGCCCGGACCGGAGCCTACTTTTCCCTCGCCCCGTTCATCGGAGCGCTGATCGCCGTGATCGTCCTGCGGGAACCCGTGTCGTTCAATCTGGTCGCGGCAGCCCTGCTGATGGGATTTGGCCTCTGGATGCATCTGACGGAACGCCATACCCACATGCACACCCACGAAGCCATGGACCACGAGCACAGCCACATTCACGACAAGCACCATCAACACGACCACGACGGGCCGGTGATCGAGCCGCATTCGCACTGGCATCATCACGCACCGATGCGCCACAAGCATCCGCACTATCCGGACCTTCATCATCGCCACACACATCATCACGGCGAGCAGGCGAGCGAAAACGCGGATTGACAAAGCCGGACCGTTTTCGTCCAATCGCAACCGTCAGGCGCTGCCGGGAACGGCGGCACGGGAAGCCGGTGCGATCAGCCTTGTTCGAGGTGGAATTCAGTCCGGCGCTGCGCCCGCAACTGTAAGCGGAGAGTTCGCGGCCATGGATGCCACTGGGGCCAATCAGGTCTCCGGGAAGGCGGCCGCGGCGACGACCCGCAAGCCAGGAGACCGGCCTGAACATCGTCATCCTTCCGGCGTGCGGTGCGCGCGCATGGAGCGGGTCTTTCGTCCGCTGCGATGACAGGAAACTGTCGATGGATTGAAGGACCGTTGATGCCGAATTTTCCACACCTCCCGGGTCGCAGCGCCGACGGTTTTCGCACGCGGCTGATCGCGGTGCTGTCAGCGCTTATCGCCGCCAACATTCTGGCGTGGGCCTGGGCGCTGACCGCGTTCGCCGGGCAGCCGGTGCTGGTGGGAACATCCGTCCTCGCCTACACGCTCGGGCTGCGTCATGCGCTTGACGCCGATCACATCGCAGCCATCGACAATGTCACGCGCAAGCTGATGCAGGAAGGCCAGCGTCCGGTTGCCGTCGGATTGTTCTTCGCGCTCGGCCATTCGGCCGTCGTGCTGGTGGCGTCGGTCGCGATCGCACTGGCGGCGACGTCGCTCACCGACCGGTTCGCGGCCTATCGCGACATCGGTGGCGTGGTCGGCACGTCCGCGTCGGCGCTCTTTCTTTTCGTCATCGCGATCTCAAACCTGATCGTGCTGTTCGGTCTCTATCGCGCCTTTCAGCGCGTACGCGGGGGCGAGACGCTTCACGAGGACGACGTCAACGAACTGCTGCAGCAGCGCGGCTGGCTGGCGCGCCTGTTCCGGCCGCTATTCAGATTCGTCTCGAAGAGCTGGCATCTGTTCCCGATCGGCTTCCTGTTCGCGCTCGGATTCGAGACGGCGAGCGAGATCAGCCTGTTCGGCCTGTCGGCGCAGGCCTCGAACCACGTTTCGCACTGGTCGATCCTGATTTTTCCCGTGCTGTTCACCGCCGGCATGACGCTGGTCGATACGCTCGACGGCGTGCTGATGATCGGCGCCTACGGCTGGGCTTACCGAAACCCGATGCGCAAGCTTTTCTACAACATGACCATCACGTCGGTCTCGGTGTTGGTAGCGCTGGTGATCGGCGGCATCGAAACGCTCGGGCTGCTGGCGGGCCGCTTCGGCCTCGAGGGCTGGTTCTGGACCTGGATCACCGCGCTGAACTCAAACTTCGGCGCACTCGGCTACGGCATCGTCGCGTTGTTCGTGGCGAGCTGGACGATCTCGTTCGCGATCTACCGGCTTAACGGCTATCATCGCATGGACGAGACCGCCTGAGCCGAAACTGCGTGGGAACGCGGCCGAGGGCGGATAACTCCACCCGCACACCATTCACTGGATCCGGCGAACCATGTCGGGCGTGATCTCATCCAGCGTCCGGATGCCGAGCAGCGCCATGTCGCGGCTGACCTCGTCACGCAGCAGCGTCAGCGCGCGCGTCACGCCGGCCTCGCCGCCGACCACCGCCGCGTAGAGGAACGGCCGTCCGACGAAAACGAAGTCGGCGCCGAGCGCGAGCGCCTTGAGAATATCCGTGCCGCGCCGGATGCCGCCATCGACGATCACGGTCATGCCGCTGGCCTCGGCCGCGATTTCCGGCAGTGTCCGCAGCGACGATACCGCGCCGTCGAGCTGGCGGCCCGCGTGGTTGGAGATGATGACGCCATCGACGCCGCTCTCCCGCGCGATCTTCGCATCCTCCGGCGCCAGCAATCCCTTGACGACGAGCTTGCCTTTCCAGCGGCGGCGGATCAGTTCGACGTGCCGCCAGGCCAGTTGATCGCGGTTGCCGATGTTGCGCATCAGGTTCTTTGACAGGACCGGCGGGCCCTGCGCGGCATCCATGTTCTCGAACCGAGGCATGCCGTGATTCACGACCGTGCGCAGAAAATTGCCGAATAGCCAATGTGGATGGGTCAGCGTGTCCCATGCCACCCGCGGCGTGATCGCGAGCGGCACCTGAAAACCGTTGCGGATATTGTTCTCGCGGTTCGGCGGCACTGGCACATCTGCGGTCACCACGAACGTGTCATAACCGGCGGCGGCGACGCGATCGACCATCGCCTCGACGCGGGTATCGTCACCGGCGAGATAGGCCTGATACCAGGCGTTCGGATTTTCGCGCTTCACGTCCTCGAGTTTGATGAGCGACGCCGCGCTCAAAATCATCGGCACGTTCATCGCCGCCGCCGCGCGCGTCAGCACGATGTCGCCGCGATAAGCGCACAACGCCGCCGAGCCCAAGGGCGGAATGCCGAACGGCGCGGCATAGCTTTTGCCGAACAGTGTTGTGGTGGTATCGCGCTTCGAGACGTCCATCAGCACGCGCGGGACCAGGCCGTATTCCTGATACGCCTGCCGGTTATCGCGCACCGAGGCGTCGGTTTCCGCGCCGCCCGAGATGTAACCGTAAAGCATGCGCGGCAGCAGACGCTTTGCCGTTGGCTCGAAGTCGTCGAGCGACAGGTATCGCCGCAAGTTGCGCGGGACAGCGCTTTGCGGACGCTCGATGATCGCGGGCGGCGGCGTCGTACTTGCCGCAGCGAGACCGCGGGGATCTGAATTGACGTTCATCGGCGGATGTCCTCGTGCGGCATGGAACAGTGATCGTTGTGGCCTGCGTTTCGAGCCGCGACGATCCCGGCTCTTCTATTATTCGGCGGCTTCGCGCACCGGGACGCCCTGCTCGATATCGAGCTGCAGGATGTCGTTGAAGCGGTTGAAGGCGCCGCACAACGCGATGCGCCAGGTCAACTCCATGACCTGCGCCTCGGTGAAGTGCGCCCGGAGCCGGCCAAAAATCTCGTCGCGGGTCATGTTCCAGTTGTTCGTCACCGCCATGGAATATTCGACGACGAGCTTGTCGAGATCATCGAGTTCGGGATGATCCGTGTAGTCGAGCAGGCGCTCGGCGCCCGCTTCCGACACGCCCTGCACCTTGAGTTTCGGCGCATGATGCGAGACGCAGTAATCGCATTTGTTCAGGAGCGACGTCGTGACCAGCGCCAGTTCCAGATGCCGCTTGGAGAGATTGCCCTCCTCGGCCAGGTCCACCAGCAACATCCACATATGCTTGAAGATCGGCAGGCGATGCACCATCACCCCTGCCTGGTTCTCGAAGGCGCCGTAAGTGGTCATCTTGTCCCACAGGGGCTTGAGACTATCCGGCAGATCGTCTTTGCCTTTGATCGACACGCGCGACATGGCTTTTCCTTCGATGGCTGGTCTGACGGCCAGAATAGGCGTCCCCCCACGGCGGATCAATCGCCGCAGCACGCACACCTCGTATCCCCGGCACCTAATATCCCCGCGTGAGATCGACGACGTTCTCCAGCGTGCCGTCCCGCTCAAAGCGGCCGATCATCTGCGAGACGTAGTGCGAGATTTCGTCGGGATCGGTATCGGCGGCATTGTGCGGCGTGACGACGGCGTTGGGATGGCTCCACAACGGGCTGTCCTGCGGCAACGGCTCGCTTTCAAAGACGTCCAGCGAGACCGCACCGAGCGTGCCGTCGTTCAGGCACGCCAGAATATCCGCCTCGACCTGAAGCCCGCCGCGCCCGGCGTTGATCAGCACCGGCGCGCCGAGCGGACTGTCGGGATTCAGCATGGCGAAGACGCGCCGGTCGAGCAGATGCCGCGTGTCCGGCGTCAGCGGCAACAGCGACACAAGGATGTTGGTGCGCCGCAGGAACGGCTCAAACCCGTCGCGCCCGTGAAAACAGGTGACACCCTCGATTGTTTTGGGCGTAGCGCTCCAGCCGGACACACGAAATCCCAGCCGCCGCAGTGCCTGCGCCGCATCCTGCCCCAGCGTCCCCAGCCCCATGATGCCGACCTCGATGGCACCGGCCACCCACTGGGTTCGCGGTTGCCATTTGTGCTGGCGCTGGCAGTCGAACAGGTAGAGCTGCTGGCGATGATGCATCAGCACGTGCATCACGACATATTCCGTCATGCGCGCGGTAAGATCGCCCA
>JAFEFK010000901.1 GCA_018240625.1 Pseudomonadota bacterium | reverse complement strand
GCATAGGCCGGATCACGTGGGCGGTTTGGCGGATTTGTTTTCGACGAGGAGGGCTTGGCAAGCGCGAAGCAAACCTTCTTGCCATTCGGCGACGCGGTATAGGCGCCCCATGTGCCGAATTGTCCGAGTAACGTCGGTTCAGCGCTTCCGGCAGCGGCGGGCTTCGCTTCCGGCTTTGCCGGCCCACCCCTGGCCGCGGCTTTCGGCGCGCTGAATGCAGGCGCAAGACCGAAGGTCCCACACACCAGCGCGCTCCCAAGCAGAACTGTCAGCAATTGCCGCACGGACATGATCAAATCTCGTCCCTCATCATTGTGACTGGAAGATGGCTCGACTCGCGCAGGTCACGCGAGTCCCGGAATAGCCGGAAAAACCATTTTTGGGAAGGCAGTTGCTCTTCGCATGTGCATTACGATGAGCAAGTTCATCCTGCGCGCGCGTCCGGGCCGTTCGCGCCTCCGGCGCGCCAGTAACGATACAGAAATGCAGCGGCCCAACCCGCGAAATATCCTGCGCTGGCGCTCGAGATCAGACGGCCGATCATCGCGATGACGATATCGTCATCGAGTTTCATCGCGGCCGAAACGGCGACACCATATTGCAACAGAAAAATGCTGACGTTGCGGATCAGCGGAACTGCGCTGCCCGCGCGCGTGACATGCCCGTTGCTTCGATCAATCGTCATCGCACGGGGGCCTCGTGCGAATGCGAGCGAACCGAACAGGAGCGCGGTGGCGCCCCATGCCCACAACAATGAGCGAGTGCTGACGTGGCCGGTCACAATGCGCGCCACACCCCAGACGAAGAAAACCAGCGGAACGACCAGCACCCGCCAGACTGGAACGGTTCGCGTCCTCAGCGATTGGCAGCCTTGCCAGACAAGATAGACGAACAGCGCGAAGACCCAGAGCGGCGTATGAGTAAGGATGCCATAAATCATCTGCATTTCCGTTCCATGCCGCTGCTGTGTGTCCCGCAGCATGCGGACTCCTCGGCATATCCGTCAGTTCGTTTCAGCCGCGATCCTTTTGACGCGACGCACGTAATTTATCCCACTGGGCATCGGTCCAATGCAGCAAATCCTCGGCTCCTGAACTGCGCAGATGCGAGCCGCCGTCCTGCACCACCATCTCACCGTTGATATAGCCGGCCTGATCCGAAATCAGGAAGCTTGCGAGATTGGCCAGCTCCGCGTGTTCGCCGGCGCGGCCAAGCGGATTGCGCGACGCATTCTCGTCGCGGCCCTCAGGCCGGAGCTGCCCCGATGCGCCTGCGGTCGGAAACGAACCCGGCGCAATCGCGACAAGACGCACGCCTTTCGGACCCCATTCGACCGCGAGGCTTTTCGTCATCGCCAACACCGCTGACTTTGCCATCGCCGACGGAACGGTGAAGGCGCGTCCAGTGATGGTGGACGTCGACAGAATGCTGAGCACCACGCCGCGGTGATGGCCTTCGATCCATCGCCGGCCTGCGGCAAGCGTGCAATACATCGTGCCGTGCAGCGTCGGGGCGAGGATCGCATCGGCGGCGCGCGGCGACAGATGTTCGGTCTGCGCGATGAAAGTCGCCGCTGCGTTGTTGACGAGGACGTCGAGCGGTCCATCGCGCCAGGTTGTATCCATCATCGCGTCAACCGCAGCCGGATCTCGGATATCGCACGCAGCTGTCGTGATCTTGCCGCCGGGATCACTGCGAAACTGCGCGGCCGTCTGTTCAAGCAATTCGTGCCTGCGGCCGCAAATGATGAGGTTTGCGCCAAGCTCGAGAAAGCGGCGGCCCATCGCTGCGCCGAGCCCCGAACCACCGCCCGTCACCAGAATGCGCTTTCCGGCCAGCAGTGTTTTCTCGAACATCGTTCCAAACCTTCAATCGGCCAATCGCCGCTCACGGCTCGAATCAGATTGTAGCCCGGCTTCAAATCCGGCAAGAAGCTCTTCGGAATTATTCCCAAATCAGGTGCTTCGCCCATGAAAGCCATTCTCTGTTCGCAATATTGCGGCCCCGACGATCTCGTGCTCGCCGACGTGCCAGATCCCGTGGCGGGACCGGGCGAGGCCGTCATCGCCATCAAGGCGGCGGCGTTGAACTTCTTCGACATCCTGATGATCCAGGGCAAATACCAGATCAAGCCGCCGTTCCCGTTTTCTCCCGCAGCCGAAGTCGCGGGCGTGATCGAAAGCGTTGGCGCCGGTGTCACGGATCTGAAGGTCGGCGATCGCGTCATGGCTTCCTGCGGCCACAACGGCGCGCGTGAGAAGATCGCGCTACCCGCAAACTCGATCGTGAAGATCCCGGATAATCTCAGCTTCGATCGTGCCGCCGGCATTATCATCATCTACGGCACCACGCTGCACGCGCTGGAAGATCGCGCGAGCCCGAAACCCGGTGAGACGCTCGCTGTGCTCGGCGCTGCCGGCGGCACTGGCTTGGCCGCGTGCGAAATCGGCAAGCTGATGGGGCTCAAGGTGATCGCCTGTGCGTCCTCGGATGAAAAACTCGCATTCGCAAGGGAGCACGGTGCCGAATTGACGCTGAACTACAGCAAGGAAGACCTCAAGGAGGGTCTCAAGAAGCTGACCGGCGGCAAGGGAGTCGATATCGTCTACGATCCGGTCGGGGGCAGCTATTCCGAGGCTGCGCTGCGCGCGATCGCCTGGGAGGGACGCTTTCTCGTGATCGGCTTTGCCGCCGGCGAGATTCCGAAGATGCCGCTCAACCTCGCACTGCTGAAGGGCTGCGATATCCGCGGCGTGTTCTGGGGCGCCTGGACAAAGATCAATGCCAAGAAAAACCGCTCCAATCTCGAGAAGCTTGCGGGATGGGCCGCCGAAGGCAAGATATCGTCGCACGTCGACCGCACTTTCCCGCTGGCCCAGACTGCCGATGCACTCAAGGTGCTCGCCGGCCGTCAGGCCATGGGCAAGGTGATCCTGCATCCGTGAGGGACTGGAACGCGCGTTTGCCGCCGTCATCCTAAGGAGCCGCGCTCAGGCGCGCAACTGCTCCGCCGACTTGCGCGGCGTCTCGAAGGATTGGCCGCATGGACCCGCTGCCGCATCCTTCGAGGGCGCGCCGAAGACGGCGCACACCTCAGGATGACGGCTCATTCAAAATGTCGGATGACTCAATCCCCCGCTTCAACCTGGCGCGCGCGGCTTCGCGATGCTCGGGCGTGATGTGGCTCGCCACCATCCTGATCGCTGTCGCGAGCACCGCGGCATCGTCGGTAAAACCGAGCACCGGCAGCATGTCCGGGATAAAATCGAACGGCAGAATGAAATAGGCGATGGCGCCGAGAAGTGCCGCCTGTACATGGCGCGGCGTCTGCTTGTCGAACGCGCAGTAGTACGCCGCGAGCAAATCTTCCGCGAACGGCAATGTCGCCGCGACCTGCTTCAGCTTGCGCCAGAATCGCCGGCGCACGCTGTCGCGATCCTTCGCCAACCGCTCGGCCGGCTCAAAACCTACGCTATGATCGGCAGCCATCGTCCGGGTCCCTCGGGCGCATCGGGCGGCGTATTGCCGCAGCCGCTACGTCCTTCAGTCGTTCACGTGGGAATTCCGCTTGCTCGCCGCAAGGTCGCACGCGGCCAAATCAGGTCACCCCGAACTGGCGCGCGATCGCGTTCATCGCCTCCGCGAGCTTGATATCGTTCGCGGTCACGCCGCCGGCGTCATGCGTCGAGAGTTCAACCTCTACCGTCTTGTAAACATTACGCCATTCCGGATGATGATCGCTCTTTTCGGCAACCAGCGCCACCCGTGTCATGAAGCCGAAGGCCTCATTGAAATCCTTGAATGTGAAGGTGCGCGTGATGGCTTCCTTGCCCGGAACCTCCGACCAGCCGGACAACGCCTTGACCGCTGTTTTTCGCGCATCCGTCGATAGCCGCTCCGCCATGTCCGCCTCCTTTTTGACCAAGACCGTAGCTTAACACCGGACGTATCATTCCGATCCACGCCACAATGCCCGCCGGACGAAGCCCGCTTCCGGTAACCATGACGAAAACGTAACTCGGGGTTTGCCGCAAAATTGCTAGTGTGGTGATTCAGAAGTTCGCTTCATTTTCCGGGCAAGCTCTTCGAGCGAACTTCGGATTCGAGCACTAGGGTGTGGGACGCAACCGGTTTGGCCGCATGACATCACGTAGCACGCG
>JAFEFK010000900.1 GCA_018240625.1 Pseudomonadota bacterium | reverse complement strand
GCGCGGCTGTTGGCGACCGCTACAAATTTGCGATTGCGGATCACAACGGCGATCCCCTGCCGCTGAAGTCCGATCCGCTGGCATTCGCAGCAGAGATGCGACCTAGTACCGCATCGATCGTGTTCGATGAAGCGGCGCTCCCCCGACCCACGCCCGCACCTGAAACCATCAACGCGCGCAACGCTCCGATCTCGATATACGAGGTTCACCTCGGATCGTGGCGCCGTACCGGCGACAACCGCTGGCTGTCCTATCGAGAACTCGCGGGTGTCCTGCCGCGCTACGTACGCCATCTCGGCTTCACGCATATCGAGCTGATGCCGATTAACGAGCATCCATTCGACGGATCATGGGGCTAT
This sequence comes from Pseudomonadota bacterium, assembly GCA_018240625.1. Lineage (GTDB taxonomy): Bacteria > Pseudomonadota > Alphaproteobacteria > Rhizobiales > Xanthobacteraceae > Nitrobacter. The sequence goes on along the minus strand of JAFEFK010000900.1, from coordinate 7,759 downwards.
CAGCCGACCGGTCTCTACGCGCCGACCAGCCGCTTTGGTTCTCCGGAGGATTTCGCGCACCTGATCGACGCCTGCCATAAAGCCGGGCTCGGCGTTCTGCTGGATTGGGTGCCCGGCCACTTCCCCGACGATCCGCACGGCCTCGGCAATTTCGACGGAACCGCTCTTTACGAACACGCCAATCCGCTGCAGGGCCGCCATCTCGACTGGGGCACGCTGATTTACAATTACGGCCGCACCGAAGTCGTCAATTTCCTCACGTCGAATGCGCTGTTCTGGCTCGACCGTTATGGCGTGGACGGCCTTCGCGTCGATGCCGTCGCATCCATGCTGTATCTCGATTATAGCCGTCCCGCCGGCGGCTGGATTCCCAACAAGCACGGCGGCCGGGAAAATCTCGAGGCCATCGAGTTCCTGCGTCGCTTCAACAAGGAAGTGTTCGGCGCATTCCCGCACGCCACAACGGCTGCGGAAGAATCGACTGCCTGGCCGCAAGTCTCCCGCCCGACCGAATTCGGCGGCCTCGGCTTCGGCTACAAATGGAATATGGGCTGGATGCACGACACGCTGAACTACATCAGCAAGGATCCGGTCTATCGCAAGCATCACCATGGTCAGATTCTGTTCGGGCTGCATTATGCCTTTTCCGAAAATTTTATCCTGCCGCTGTCCCATGACGAGGTCGTGCATGGAAAACGATCGATCCTCGGGCGCATGCCCGGTGACGAATGGCAACGATTCGCAAATCTGCGTGCCTATTATGCGTTCATGTTCGGCCATCCTGGCAAGAAGCTGATGTTCATGGGCGCGGAATTCGGTCAGGAGCGCGAATGGAACCATGATCGCGCGCTCGACTGGCAGCTTCTCGATCAGGAGCGGCATCGGGGAATCCAGGCCGTGATCCGAGACCTGAACACGCTCTACCGCTATGTGCCCGCACTACACGAACTGGACTGTGACCCCGCCGGCTTCGAATGGGTCATTGCCGACGACGCCGATCGCAGCATCTTCGCGTGGATGCGAAAGGGCGAAAGCGGGCGGGCACGCTGCCTCGCGATCGCCAATTTCACGCCGAGCGTCCATCGGGACTTCCGCGTTCGCGTGCCCTTCGCCGGCAAGTGGCGCGAGGCGCTCAATACCGATTCCGAGCACTACGGCGGCAGCAATGTTGGGAACGACGGCGTGGTCGAGACATTAGACGGTGTCATTCCCGAGCTTAGCCTGACGCTTCCACCGCTGGCGGTGATTTTTCTCGTACCGGAATTTAAATGATGAGACTGTCTGAAGGTACGAACGTCCGGCTCGGCGCGAACTGGGACGGACGCGGAACGAACTTTGCGTTGTTTTCCGCGAATGCGGAGAAGGTAGAGCTCTGCCTGTTTGATAGCCAAGGACGGCGCGAGATCGAACGCGTTGCGCTGCCAGAGCACACCGAAGGCGTCTGGCACGGTTACTTAAACGACATTTCGCCAGGTCAGCTTTACGGCTATCGCGTTTACGGGCCTTATGACCCGGCAGGTGGGCATCGTTTCAATCCGAACAAGCTTCTGCTCGATCCCTACGCCAAAAAAGTCAGCGGCCGGCTGGTCTGGAGCGACGCGCACTTCGCTTATCGCACTGGCAGCCCGCGCGAGGACTTGTCCTTCGACCGGCGCGACAACGCGCGCGCCATGCCGAAATCGACCGTCATCGATGAAACGTCCAACTGGGGACGGCGCGAGCCGCGGCCGAGCATTTCGTGGGAAGATACGATCATCTACGAGGCTCACGTTAAAGGCTTGACCAAAACGCGGCAGGACATTCCACCAGAATTGCGCGGCAACTACCGTGCGCTCGCAGCTCCCGCGATGCTCGAGCATCTGCGGCGGCTCGGCGTCACTACCATCGAGCTTCTGCCAATTCACGGCTTCATAGACGATCGTCAACTGGTCGAGCGCAGGCTGTGCAACTACTGGGGGTATAACTCGATCTCGTTCTTCGCGCCGGAGCAGCGCTACGCGCAGGATGCCGCACTTGACGAATTCCGGATGTCAGTGGCCCGTCTTCATGACGCCGGGTTCGAGGTCATGCTTGATGTCGTTTACAATCATACGGCTGAAGGCAATCACCTCGGTCCGACGCTCTCGTTCCGCGGCATCGATAACGCGTCCTATTACTGGCTGATGCCGGACAATGCCCGTTACTACGACGACTTCACCGGTTGCGGCAATTCGCTAAATCTCACTCATCCTCGTGTGCTGCAGATGGTCATGGACTCGCTGCGTTATTGGGTCGAAGTCTGCCACATCGACGGCTTTCGTTTCGATCTCGCCAGTACGCTCGGCCGCGGGCCGCAGGGGTTCGATCGCAACGGCTCTTTTCTCAATGCCATCCGGCAGGATCCGGTTCTGGCAACAGTGAAACTTGTCGCGGAGCCCTGGGATGTTGGTGCCGGCGGCTACCAGGTCGGCGGCTTTCCGTCGCAATGGTCGGAGTGGAACGACCGCTATCGCAGCACGATGCGCCGCTATTGGGCCGGCGAAGGTAATCTGATCGGCGATGTCAGCGGGCGCATGACAGGCTCGTCAGATCTTTTCGATCACGACGATCGCTCGCCGCGCGCGAGTATCAATCACATCACCGTCCACGACGGGTTCACGCTCGCCGACCTGTTTTCTTACAACGAGAAACACAACGAAGCCAACGGCGAGGACAATCGCGACGGCTCGAACGACAATCAGAGCAACAATTGCGGTCACGAAGGACCGACCGACGACCCTGCGATCCTTGCGCTTCGTCGGCAGCTCCGCAAGAATCAACTGGCGTGCCTGCTGCTCGCGCAAGGCATTCCGCTCATCCTGGCGGGCGACGAGGTCGGCAACAGCCAAGGCGGAAACAACAACGCCTATTGCCAGGACGACGAGATCGGATGGGTCGACTGGAGCGGTCTTGGCAGCGAAACCGATGACATGACCGGATTTATCGGACATCTCACCGCCATCCGAAAGCAGTTCCCGCAAATCAGGGCACGACAATGGGTGGTCGGCAAGAAGGCGGACGGCTCCTATGGCGTGTTGTGGCTGACGCCTGAAGGCAACGAGATGACGGACGCCGACTGGAATTTTCCGGAAGGACGGTTCCTGTCCTATGTGCTCGGGCCGATGGAGCATGGCCAGCCGGCGCTTTACATCGTGCTCAACTCAGCACCGGAGGCGATCGAATTCCGGCTGCCGAAGATGGAAGAATACAAGACGTGGTCGAGGCTGCTTCACACCGCCGACGACAAGCCCGATAGCGGCGCACACCAGCCAGACGCGACGATGCAGGCGCCGCCGCGCAGCGTGATCGTGTTCGCAGGTCAGCCATGAACGAGGGCTGCTTTGGCCCCCTCGTCACTGCGGACGGCACAACGTTCCGGCTCTGGGCGCCTGCGGCCCGCAAGGTATCGGTTGTCATGGCCGATCGCACACACGCGATGGTGAAAAACAATGATGGCTGGTTCACCGCGGAGGTGGCCACGGCCCAACCCGGTGCGCGGTATCACTACCGGATCGACGATGAACTCAACGTGCCGGATCCGGCTTCGTCATACCAACCCGACGACGTGTCCGGTCCGAGCGAGTTGATCGACCACACGCAATTCCGGTGGAAAGCAACCGGCTGGCGCGGACGGCCCTGGCATGAGGCGGTCATTCTCGAATGCCACGTCGGCACCTTTACGCCGGAAGGCACCTACCGCGCCATGATCGGCAAACTCGATCATCTGGTCGCGACCGGCATCACCGCGATCGAGTTGATGCCGCTCGCCGATTTCGCAGGCACGCGGAATTGGGGCTATGACGGCGTGCTGTGGTACGCACCCGACCACGTCTATGGCACGCCAGACGACCTGAAGGAGTTGATCGATCAAGCCCATCTGCGCGGGCTGATGGTTTTCCTCGACGTCGTCTACAATCACTTCGGACCGGAAGGAAATTATCTCGGGCGTTACGCGCCGCAGTTTTTTTGCGACGCTCAGACACCCTGGGGCTCGGCGATCGACTATCGTGTGCCGGAAGTTCGCTCTTTCGCTGTCGAAAACGCGCTGCACTGGCTTAGCAACTATCGCTTCGACGGCCTTCGCCTTGATGCGGTGCATGCGATCACCCAACCGGGCGAGCCCTTAATCCTGACCGACATCAGCCGAGCGGCCGGAGATTTCGCCCAGGAAACCAGACGGCAAATTCACCTTGTGCTGGAGAACGATGACAACCGCGCCGCGCTGCTCGATCCCTCCGCCGCGATTCCCGCCGGGAAATATCGCGCGCAGTGGAACGACGATTACCATCACATCTGGCATGTGATCCTGACCAGCGAAACGCATGGCTACTATGGCGATTACGCGAAGCAGCCGCGCCGCATGCTCGCAAGAATGCTGCGCGCCGGCTTTGCCTATCAGGGCGAGGCGTCCGCTCACCGTGGCGGTCAGGCGCGTGGTGAGCCGGTCGGCACATTGCCGCCCGCGGCCTTCGTCAATTTTCTGCAGAACCATGATCAGATCGGCAACCGCGCACTTGGCGACCGCCTCGAGTGGACCGCCGACGCGCGCGCCATTGAGGCTGCGCTTGCAATCACACTGCTGGCGCCGATGCCGCCGCTGATGTTCATGGGCGAGGAATGGGGAGCAACCACGCCGTTCCCGTTTTTCTGCGACTTCAAAGGCGATCTTGCGGATGCAGTGCGGGCCGGACGCCGCCGGGAATTCGCCGGGGCCTATGAAACGTTCGGCGATGAGGTCCCCGATCCTCTCGCCTTATCCACATTCACGTCCGCCGTCCTGAACTGGCCCGATCCTGCCGAACACAGGCCGCGTCATGCGCTCGTCACGGAACTGCTGCGGATTCGCCGGACCGAACTCGCGCCGCATTTCGCGAACGCCGCGTTCGCCATGGCCGAACTGCGCCAGGACGATCGCCTGCTATTCGCACGCTGGACCCTTGGCAACGGAGCGCCGCTACACCTGCGCGCCAACATCTCGGATCGCGACGTCGCCAATGAGGCAGCTCCGATGCCGGGGCGCGCGATCTGGGGCGGCGTGCCGCCGATGCGATTGCCGGCGTGGTCGGCGTTCTGGTCCATGGGAGCGGCCTGATGGACGCGGGCACTCCCAACGCGACCTATCGCGTACAATTCACGTCGCGCTTCACGTTCGACGATGCTGCCGCCATTGTGCCCTATCTCAAAAAGCTCGGTATTTCACACCTCTATGCATCTCCGTTCATGAAGGCCCGCCGGGGCAGCACCCATGGCTACGACATCATCGATCATAACACGATCAACCCCGAGCTCGGCGGCGACGAGGGCTTCGATCGGCTGAGCGCTACGCTGAAATCCCATGACATCGGGCTGATTCTGGATTTCGTTCCCAACCACATGGGCGTGCACTATGCCGACAACGTCTGGTGGCTCGATGTGCTGGAATGGGGCCAGCGATCGCCGTTCGCCGATTCCTTCGACATCGATTGGGACATGCTGCCGTTCCGCACAAAACCCGGCGTGTTACTTCCGGTACTTGGCTCATCCTACGGCGAGGCACTGGCAAAGGGCGAAATCGAACTGCAATACGATCCGGCACAGGGAAGTTTTTCCGCGTGGTATTTCGCGCATCGGCTTCCGATCGCGCCGGAGCGCTACAGCGAGATCCTGCGATCGGTTGCAGCACACGGTTCCGCAAACAACAGCAATGCCGGACGGGCGCTGCTTGACATCGCTGCGCGCTACGCCGGGCGCGACAATCCCATGCGCGATCGTGCCGCCGCGCTGAAGCGGGAGATCGCGGCCGTGGAAGACGGCGAGGCCGCAATCCGTCGCGGCCTCGATGCCTACCGCGCAGGCCCTGACAGGCCCGCGCAGAACCAGGCCCTCCATCATCTGCTGGAGCGGCAGCACTACAGGCTGGCGCACTGGAAGCTCGCGACCAGCGAGATCAACTATCGCCGGTTCTTCGATGTGAACGAATTGGCCGGGCTTCGCGTCGAGGATCGCGATACGTTCGAGCGTATCCATGGACTCGTCCGCCGCCTGATCGCCGAAGACAAGCTGCAAGGCCTGCGGCTCGATCACATCGACGGCCTGCGCGATCCGGCGCAGTATTGCCTCCGGTTGTCGCGTTTGATCCGCGACGCTCAGGGCTCCCCTCGTCGCCCGTTCTACCTGCTGATCGAAAAGATCCTTGGCGAACACGAGGCGTTGCCCGAATTCGCGGGCGTCGATGGCACCACCGGCTACGAATGGCTGAACGATATCACACACGTCCTTGCCGACCAGAACGGACTTAAAAATCTTGATGAAGTCTGGCGTCAGGCCAGCGATATCGCGCCCGCCTTCGATCCGGTGTTGCGCGCTGCAAAGCACCGCGTCATCAAGACCCTGCTCGCGAGCGAATTCACGGTTCTGACCCGGCTGCTCGCCCGCATCGCGGCCGGTCACTTCTCCACACGCGACTATTCCGAGGACAGCCTTCGACAGGCCTTCGAGCTGTTCGTCCTGCACTTTCCGGTTTACCGCACCTACATCACACCCGCTGGGCCGACCGAGAGCGACCGTGCCCTCATCGCGCAGACGATTGCCCAAGCTCGGGAGGACTGGTTTGCCGCCGATGACGGGATCTTTGACTTCCTGCAGGATGCGCTGACGCTCGATCTGCTGGCGCCGGGGCGTCCGGCGCACAGCCGGCCGCGGGTGCGCCGGTTTGCTTTCAAGACCCAGCAATTCACCGGGCCGACTATGGCGAAGTCGCTCGAGGATACCGCGTTCTATCGCTATCACCGCCTGCTCGCCTTTAATGAAGTCGGCGGTAATCCCGCTGCGCCAGCGCTCGATGTCGGTAGTTTTCACCGGAAGATGGCTGAGCGCGCCACCCGCTGGCCTCACGGAATGACGGCAACCGCTACCCATGACACGAAACGCGGAGAGGACGCCCGGACCCGAATTCTCGCGCTGACCGAATTATCAGGGGAATGGGCGAGCGCGGTCGGGCGGTGGAAGACGCTGAACGCCGACGTGATTTCGACAGCACATGGCGGGCGCAGTCCGTCGGTGGCAGACGAATACATGCTGTATCAGGCGCTGGTCGGCGCCCTGCCCCAGGGCAACATCGATAACACTTTCATCGCGCGGATGCAGGCCTACGCAGAAAAGGCCTGCCGCGAAGCCAAGCTGCAAACGAGCTGGCTCAATCCGGACGCAGGCTATGAGGCCGGTGTGAAGCAATTTCTCGCCGACATCCTCGACGGCCAACGATCACTGGAATTTCTGACGTCGCTGCGGACCTTCGCGCGGCGGACCTCGCTGATCGGTGCGCTGAATTCCCTCAGCCAGATCACCCTCAAGGCGACCCTTCCCGGCGTTCCCGACTTTTACCAGGGCACCGAACTGTGGGATTTCTCGCTGGTCGATCCGGACAACCGGCGTCCGGTGGATTTTTCTGCGCGCGAGATAATTCTCGATGCCGGAACTGCCGATATGTCGGTCCTCGCCGAAAACTGGAGCGACGGCCGGATCAAGCTGATGTGGACGCATCGCCTTCTGGAACTCAGGCAGCGGCATGTGGCCGTTTTCGCGGAAGGCAACTACACGCCCCTCGCCGTCGAAGGCGCCGACCGCGAGCATGTCATTGCCTTTGCCCGGGTTCATCGCGGCCACGCAGTGGTCGTCGCCGTCCTGCGGCACTTCGCGCCGTTGACCGAAGGCGGAAGCGTCTGGCCCACTTACAAGCGGCTCGATGCCACGGTGGATCTGG
>JAFEFK010000008.1 GCA_018240625.1 Pseudomonadota bacterium | reverse complement strand
GCGCTCACGCGCATCACGCCGTTCTGCGAAGCGCCGGTGGCGGCCACCCGCACATCGCCGGATTTCGTCTTGGCCACGAATACCCCCGTCAGCGCGAAGCGTGACGCCGGATGGCGCATCTTGGCATAGCCCGCCTTGGCGGGAATCGGGAACGTGACCTGCGTGATGATCTCACCGTCCTCGAGCGCGGTGGTGAACAGCCCCTTGAAGAAGTCGTCGGCTGCGATCGAGCGCTTGTTGGTCTTGATCGTCGCGCCGAGCGCCAGCACCGCCGCCGGATAGTCGGCCGCCGGATCGTTGTTGGCGATCGAGCCGCCGATGGTGCCGCGATGACGCACGGCGGGATCGCCGAGCACCGAGGTCAGATGTACCAGCGCCGGAATAGCCTTCTTCACATCGGCATTGGACAGGATGTCGTAATAGGTCGTCGCGGCCTTGATCGTCAGCGTGTCGGCGGAAGCCTCGACACCCACCAGATCCTTGATCCTGGCGAGATCGATAACGTCCGATGGCGCAGCCAGCCGCTGCTTCATGACCGGCAGCAGCGTATGGCCGCCGGCGAGATACTTTGCGTCGGAGCCCTTGCCGAACAGCGAAGCGGCCTCCTCGATGCTGGAGGGACGGTGATAGGTGGTCTGGTACATGATCGTTGCTCCCTGTTGCCGTTCAGCCGTGAATCGCGTGCCAGACGCGGTCGGGCGATGCGGGCATGGCGAGATCGTTGTTGCCGATGGCGTCGGTGATGGCGTTGATGACTGCGGCCGACGATCCGATCGCACCGGCCTCGCCGCAGCCCTTGACGCCGAGCGGATTACCCGGGCACTCCGTCATGGTGTGCTCAACCTTGAACGAGGGAAGGTCTTCCGCCCGCGGCATGGCGTAGTCCATGAACGATGCGGTCAGGAGCTGGCCGCTCTTGTCGTAGACCGCATGCTCCAGCAGCGCCTGCCCGATGCCCTGGGCAAGGCCGCCGTGAACCTGTCCCTCCACGATCATCGGATTG
>JAFEFK010000089.1 GCA_018240625.1 Pseudomonadota bacterium | reverse complement strand
GAGGGTACGATACAGATCGACCGCCCCCCGCTGCTGACACTCAAAGGCCTCAGCGCCGGTTACAACACCAGCGATATCCTGCAAAACATCGATCTTGAAGTGCGCGAGGGCGAAGTGGTGGCGCTGCTTGGCCGCAATGGAGTTGGCAAGACCACCACGCTGATGACCATCATGGGGATGCTGAAGCCGAGCCGCGGCAGCATCGCCTTTGCTGACCAAGACATCACGTCGCTGTCGCCCGATCAGGTTAACAGACACGGCATCGCCATCGTGCCGGAAGGCCGGCGCATTTTTCCGAATCTCACGGTGGTCGAAAACCTGGCGTTGGCGCAGCGCGACGGCGGCTGGCAACTGGAGGAAATCTATCGTCTGTTCCCCAAGCTGAAGATGCGGCAGGACGCGCGCGGCGAAAACCTGAGCGGCGGCGAGCGGCAGATGCTGGCAATCGGCCGCGCCCTATGCGCCCCGCAACGCCTCATCCTGCTTGATGAACCGTTCGAAGGTCTGGCGCCATCGGTTGTCGCCGAGGTGCTCGCCGCGATCGAACAGCTGCGGCACAAGACCAGCATTCTTCTTGTCGAACACAAGGTCGATCTGGTGCTGGATTTTGCCGATCGCGCTTACATCATGGTCAATGGCCAGATGGCTTACACCGGCAATAGCAGCGCGCTCCGCGACGACATGGAGACGCAGACCAAGTTTCTAGGGGTCGGATAGACCTCAGACAGCCGATGCAACGCGATTTTCGGGCAGCACAGAACGCCGACAGACAGAAGCGGCTGATTTTGTTCCAGTAAGCGCATCAAAAACGCTGGCGATCCCGGGAAGACTCGAACTTCCGACCTACGGTTTAGGAAACCGTCGCTCTATCCGGCTGAGCTACGGGACCGGATGCTGCGCAGACACGCGCAATCGAAGTCCTCCATATCAGAGCAGCGGCAACATCGCTACCCCTGCGCCGTGCCTCGAACCCCGTCCGCGGTCATGCCGGGCGAACCCTTTGCATTGATCTCCGCGTCCCGGATCAATTTGACGATGCGGTGCGACAGCGAAGCTTTCATTCCATGACGATCGGCAAGGTCGACGATGACGCCTTGAAGGTAGCCGATTTCCGTGCGCCGGCCTCGCTGCAAATCCTCCCACATCGACGAGCGCGCCTGCGGGTCGATCTGCATCATCCGGCCCAGCAGCGCTTGAAACAGGACGTCCGGCAACCGCAACAAATGAGGCGTCAGCCACATCGGCAATGGGGTCGTGGCAACGGGTCTGAGTCCCTCCGCGCGAAGCACCGCCAGCGCCTCCGCCATCTGATCGGCGAACAGCATGCGCCATGGCCGCTGCGCCAGTTGCTGCCGCAACGGCAAACCGGACAGCGCGTTCAGCGCATTGTTGAGATTGACCAGCAACTTGCCCCACTGCACGCCGGCAATATTGTCGGTGCCGCGGACTACAAGTCCATCCACCGCAAGCTGCGCCGCTATGTCGGCGTCGTCGCGTTCAACAAGGATATCGCCGGAGGTCGCCCGGTGGAATCTCGCGCCATCCAGTGCGATCACGTTGAACGGCACCATGCCCGCGAGCACCCGACGACCCGGCAAAGACTGTCGCAACACCGTCGCATTGCCCACGCCATTCTGAAGGCTGACAATGGCCGCATCGGATCGCGCATGCCGGGCGATGAGATCGGCGACACCAGCGGTATCCGCGCTCTTGACCGTGACCAGAATGATGTCGGCCGCGCCCAGGATCGCCGGATCCGGCGACAACGAGAGCGTCGTTGCGTCGGTGCAACGTGAGAATCCCTCAAAACTCGTTACGGTGAGACCGTGTGCCTCGATGTCGGCAATCACGCGCGCGCGAGCCAGAAACGACACACGATGGCCCCCTGCAGCGAGCATGCCCCCGACAAAGCATCCGATACTACCGGCGCCTGCGATACAGATTGATCGTGGAGCCCCCATCATTCATCCCGCAGTCATTTTCCATTCGATAGCAGAGCGGGCAGGCGATGCCTATTGCCTGCCGGATGCGCCTTGTAGCTGTCATGCGGCATCGCTATCTTCCTCGCTGGCAGGGTGCTTAACAGGAGACGATCATGGGTTTGCTCGACGTCCTCAACGGAATGCAGAACGGGCCGCGTGGCCCCAGCGATCCCAACGCCAAGAGCGGCGGCATGTCGCCGATGACCATGGCGATCCTTGCCGTGCTTGGCTACAAGGCCCTGAAACATTTCACCGGCGGCCAATCCGGAACCAATCCGTCCGCGTCGCCTACTCCCGCGCCCGGAGGAACGGTCAATGCTGGTCTTCCCGGCGGCGGAGGTCTCGGTGATCTGCTCAAGGGCGGGCTTGGCGGCCTGCTCGCAGGCGGCGCCGCGGGGAGCGTCCTGAGCGGCGGCCTTGGCGATCTATTGAAACAATTTCAACAGAATGGCCACGGCGACACCGCCAATTCATGGGTCAGTCCGGGACCGAACAAGCAGATCGCGCCCGGCGACCTCGCCAACGCGCTTGGCGCCGACCAGATCAATTCGCTGACGTCGCAGACCGGCCTGTCGCGCGACGAATTGCTCTCGGGCCTAAGCCAGCACCTGCCTGACGTGATCAACCACCTCACGCCCGACGGACGTCTGCCGACCGAAAGCGAGCTGTCGCGGTTGCTCTAACGGTTTCCATCTCGTTCAGCGCATATGCCTGCTGAACGAGATGACGCGTATTGATAAAACTGCGTTTGCTATCAGCGTGTTTGAAAAGGACTGCACTCATGAGCGGCATTCTCTGGATCATTATCGTCGGTTTCGTCGCCGGGATCATCGCGCGGCTGTTGTCTCCAGGGCCGAACAATCCGAGCGGATTCATTCTCACCACCATCCTCGGCATTGCCGGCGCGTTCCTGGCAACGTTCATCGGACAAGCGATCGGCCATTACGGCCCCAATCAGGGCGCCGGATTTATTACCTCGACGATCGGCGCGCTGGTGGTGCTGTTCATCTGGAACAGGCTGGTTGCCGCGCGCGTCATCTCCGATCCTGGATCGAGATGAAATACACGGCCCTCGGAAGATTTCCGGGGGCATGTTTCGTCAGGAGACGCGCTGCAGGACTCTCACAACGCGAGATGCATTCCCGCGTCCATGCGGACGACTTCGCCAGTCATGTTGCCCGATGGCGGTGTGGCGAGGAAGCATACAAGCTGGGCGATATCGTCCGCCGTCGACGCCCGTTTGAGCGCGACCTTGGCGATCACGGCATCGCGCACCTTCGCCGCCTCTGCAGCGCCGCGGCCCTTGGTGAACCAGGGCGTATCGATATAACCGGGACACACCGTATTGACCCGGATCAGCGGCGCCAGCGCGCGCGCCAGCGATAGCGTCATGGTGTTCAACGCGCCCTTGCTCGCGGCGTAGGCTATCGACGAACCGCCGCCGCTGATGCCGGCAACCGATGAGGTATTGACCACCGCGGAGGCACGCCCCGAGGCTTTAGCGCTCGCCTCCAGCAGCGATCGGGCGGCGCGCACCATCTGATAGGGCCCGATGGTATTGACGGCATAGATCCGCTGAAAATCCTCGGCGGACAATCCATCGAGATCGCCGTGCGGGACATGCTTGGTGGTTCCGGCATTATTGACCAGCGCGTCAACACGGCCCCATGGCGCCGCGGCGGCGACAATCTTCCTGCAATCCTCATCGCGCGCCACATCGCCCTGGACGACGATAATGTCGCCGCCCGCCTTGCGGCACAGATCGGCGGTCTCCTCCGCTTCCTTCTTGCTCGACGCATAATTGACGATGATCCGCGCGCCGGCTTTCGCGAGAATAGCGGCCGTCGCTGCGCCCAGACCGGACGCGGAGCCCGTCACAATCACGCACATTCCATCCCTGGACATCTGTCTTTTTCCTTATTGATTATCGCTCAGTTCGACTGCCGCTCGGTCGCCGAAGGGCCTGTCACCATATCGTCTGGCAGCCGTCGGGCAAGCCACCGAAAGTCCGTTGCGCGGAATAAAATGTTTCAGCCCTGACAGCAACCCGGAATCGCTCCATGACCGCTCCGCAGGCAGCCCTGCGGACATCGGCGCTTGTCATGGCGTACGCTTTTCCGCATCATGGCGGCAACAATGAAATATGGCGTCGTGCCCGGTAAAATGCGGGGCGCGATGCATTTCTTTTGAGGTGAGGAACGCCGTGGCGGAGAGTGATAATATCGTTGCCGAAACCGCGGAGAAAATCTTCGCAGACCTCGCCGATGCCCAGACGATCAATCGGGACAAGGATGGAAGCTGGAAAACGCCGCTGTGGACCGCGCTTAACGAGGCCGGCCTTCCCTTGTCGTGGGTGCCGGAAGACTGCAACGGCTCTGGCGCGAGCCTCGCGGACGGCTTCAGCGTCCTGAGTTCTGCTGGCAGGTTTGCCGTCGCGGTTCCGCTCGCGGAAACCATGCTTGCCGGATGGCTGCTGGCGCAGGCCCGGATCGCATCGCCCGAGGGCGCGATGACGGTCGCGCCGGCCGGACCGCGCGATCGCATCACACTCAACGCCGACGGCTCCCTGACGGGCCGCGCGCGCGGCGTTCCCTTCGCCAAGGAGGCTGCGCACCTCGCGGTGCTTGCGCACGACGGTAAGGGCTGGTCGATCGCGCTGGTCGACGCGAAATCATGCCGGACGGATGCGAGCCTCAACCTCGGCGGCGACAACAGCGACACCGTCACCTTCAACAACACGAAACCTCTTACCGCCAAACCGGCGCCGAAAGGCTTCGATCAAAATACGCTGCTGCTGATGGGTTGCGTCGCGCGCAGCCTTCAGATCGCAGGCGCGCTGGAATCGATGCTTGACATTTCCGTCCGCTATTCCAACGAACGCGTCGCCTTTGAAAAAAAGATTTCAAAGTTTCAGGCGGTTCAACACAATCTGGCGAAGCTTGCCGGCGAAGCGGCGGCGGCGCTCGCGGCCGCGACATCCGCGGCGGACAGCATCGTCAACGCCACTTCGTTTGATGACGCGGTGTTTCTTGAAGCCGCGGCAGCAAAGATCCGCTGCGCGGAGGCGGCCGAAAAAGGCGCCGCGATCGCCCATCAGGTGCATGGCGCCATCGGCTTCACCATTGAGCACATCCTGCATCGCTATACCTTGCGCGCGCTGGCATGGCGCGACGATTTTGGCAACGAAAGCCACTGGGCGGTCGAACTCGGCAAGATGGTCGCCGCGCGCGGCGCCGACGAGTTGTGGCCGCTGGTCGCATCCCGCTAAGTGCCTTGTAAAATTCCAAGAGGAAGCCGGTCATGACCGCAGCCCTTCGTTTCGATCCGATCCGTCTGCCGCCCGAATGCGTCAAGCTGCGCGAGGAAGTGCGCGCGTTTCTCGCCGAGGAAATCGCGGCAGGCACGTTCGACCCGCATCAGCCTAAGCGTGAAGACATCGACGCGCGGGAATTCAGCCGCCGTGTCGGCGCCAAGGGCTGGCTCGGCATGACCTGGCCGAAGAAATACGGCGGCCACGAGCGTACCTTCCTCGAGCGCTATGTCGTGACCGAGGAAATGCGCGTCGCCAACGCACCGACGCGCCGCTTCTTCGTCGCCGACCGGCAGAGCGGTCCGGTGCTCATTAAATACGCGCCCGAGCATATCAAGATGGAGATCCTGCCGCGCATCTGCCGCGGCGAGATCTGCTTTGCGATCGGCATGAGCGAGCCCAATTCGGGCTCGGACCTGTTCGCTGCCAAGACCAAGGCAACCAAGACCGACGGCGGCTGGCTGATCAACGGCACCAAGATCTGGACCTCGTCGGCGCATATCGCCGACTACATGATTGCAATTTTCCGCACCTCGCCATCTACCAAGGAAAACCGCCGTCACGGCCTGACGCAGTTCCTGGTCAAGATGAAGCAGCCGGGCATCCAGGTGAACCCGATCGGCCAGATCACCGGCCAGTTCGAATTCAACGAGGTGGTGTTCACCGACCACTTCATTCCTGACGATCATGTGCTCGGCGAAATCGACGGTGCATGGAAGCAGGCTACATCCGAACTCGCTTATGAGCGCTCCGGCCCGGAGCGTTTTCTCGAAACCTATTACGTGCTGACCGAACTGGTCCGCGCCGTCGGCAAGAATCCGGACACGCGCAGCGCTGAAGGGATCGGCCGGCTGGTGGCGCAGTTGCACACCATGCGCCGTATGTCGGTGTCGGTCGCCGGCATGTTGCAGGCTGGCAAGGAGCCGGTGGTCGAGGCCGCCATCGTCAAGGACATCGGCACCATCTGGGAGCAGGCGCTGCCGCATCGGGTCCGCGACCTCGCGGCCTTTGTCGATGCCGATGTCTCGAACCACGAGACGCTCGACAAGCAGCTCGACTTCGCCACCAAGACCGCGCCAAAACTGACCATTCAGGGTGGCACAACGGAAGTGCTGCGCGGCATCATCGCACGCGGTTTGGGCCTGCGCTGAGACGCGACCACGTTCTTCTCTAACCTCTCCCATAGGGAGAGGAGTGCGCCTTCGCTGTGAAGCAGCGCATATCTCATTCACCGGAGACACCCACATGAGCAACTACACGGACATCGGCGTCGAAAAGATCGGCCACGTCGGCAGCATTGAAATCCGGCGGCCGCCGCTGAACTTCTTCGACATCTCGCTGATCAACCAGATCGCCGATGCGCTCGATGAATTCGATCGCGACATCGAAATCCGCTCGTCGGTCCTATGCGCGCAAGGCAAGGCGTTTTGCGCCGGCGCCAATTTCAACGACCCCGCGCGGCAGGCGCAGGAGGCCAAGGAAGCCAAAGGCTCGGCGAAGGGCGATCCGGCCGACAGCCTCGGCCCGATCAATCACCTCTACATTCAGGCGGTGCGCATCTTCCGCGCCAAGAAGCCGATCGTCGCGGCTGTGCAGGGCGCGGCCATCGGTGGCGGGCTCGGCCTTGCCGTCGCGGCCGATTTCCGCGTCACCTGCCCGGAAGCGCGCTTTGCCGCCAACTTCACAAAACTCGGCTTTCATCCCGGCTTCGGACTGACGGTGACACTTCCCGAACTCGTCGGCCAGAACAACGCCGAGCTGATTTTCTACACCAGCCGCCGCGTGACCGGCGAAGATGCGACCCGCATGGGGCTTGCGAATGTTTGCGTGCCGCAAGCTCAGGTCCGCGACGCCGCGATGAAGCTCGCCGCTGAGATCGCCGAGTGTTCGCCGCTCGGCCTGCTCTCGACGCGCGCCACCATGCGCGCCGGCCTCGCCGATCGCGTCATGGCTGCGACCAATCACGAACTCGCCGAACAGAGCCGCCTGCGCGCAACGGAAGACTTCAAGGAAGGCGTCAAGGCCACCGAAGAGCGCCGCGTCGCTAATTTCAAGGGGCGCTAAGGGCCTGTTACCTCTCCGCCATGGCCGGACTTGTTCCGGCCATCCACGTCTTATTGCTGGCACTACGAAAGACGTGGATCACCGGACACGCCCGGTGATGACGACATTCTCTCCGCCTACCGCTGCACAGGCACCACCAGCGCGTCGACCACCGTGACGCCCTCCCCTTCGGGATGGACGAGGACGGGGTTGATCTCGATCTCCGAAATATCCGCGCTGTGCTGCGCCGCCAGTTTCGACACCTGCGCGATCAATTTCGACAAGGCGGCCGCGTCGGCCTTTGCTGCGCCTCGAAAGCCATTCAACAAAGGCGCGGCCTTGAGTTCGCTCAGCATCGCCGTTGCTTCCTGCGCGCTCACCGGTGCCGGGCGATAGATCACATCCTTGAACAATTCGGTGGTGACGCCGCCCAGTCCCACCATGATCATCGGCCCGAAGGTGGCGTCACATAGCGTGCCGACGATGATCTCGATGCCCTTTTTTGCCATCGGACCGACCAGCACACCTTGAAGTTCGGCCTTTGGCCGATGACGGCGCGCGTTATCGAGCAGCGTATCGTACGCCGCGAGCGCATCGGCTTTCGTCGCGATGTTGACGCGAACGCCACCGACCTCGCTTTTGTGAGGAATGTCGCGCGACTGGATTTTCATCACCAGCGGAAATTGCGCGCGCGTGATTGCAACATCGAGCGAGTCCTTGTCCGTGACGAGGCTTTCATCCGGAAGCTTGATGCCCGCGGCACGCAGCAATGCCTTGCTGTCATATTCCGACAGCGTTGCAGCCTT
>JAFEFK010000899.1 GCA_018240625.1 Pseudomonadota bacterium | reverse complement strand
GCCGGCGATGAAGGAATACGGCTTCGCCTTCCTGTGGACGCAACGGTGGGCACCTTCGGCCGATCCGCCCGTTCTCGGCGCGGTCGGTCCGATCTACGGGACGCTGATCACCTCATTCATCGCCATGGCGATTGCGATTCCAGTCGGGCTCGGCATCGCCGTCTTCCTGACCGAGCTGTGTCCGCAATGGTTGCGCCGGCCGATCGGCATCGCCATCGAATTGCTCGCGGGAATCCCCTCGATCATCTACGGCATGTGGGGCTTCTTCGTACTGGGGCCATTTCTGGCCGATACGTTCCAGCCCGTCATGATCCGGGTGTTCGACGGCGTGCCGGTGCTGGGCGCGATCTTCGCGGGGCCGCCGTCCTATCTCAGCCTGTTCAACGCCTCGCTGGTACTGGCGATCATGGTGCTGCCGTTCATCACCGCGATTTCGGTCGATGTATTCAAAACCGTACCGCCGGTCCTTAAGGAAGCAGCCTATGGCGTCGGCTGCACCACCTGGGAGGTGGTGCGCAACGTGGTGATTCCTTACACCCGCGTCGGCGTGATCGGCGGCGTGATGCTGGCGCTCGGTCGTGCGCTCGGCGAGACCATGGCGGTGACCTTCATCATCGGTAATTCGTTTCGCATCTCCGGCTCGATCTTTGCGCCGGGCACGACGATCTCGGCCGCGATCGCCAGCGAGTTCGCCGAGAGCGATGGCCTGCACCAGTCCGGTCTGATCCTGCTCGGCCTGTTGCTGTTCGTCCTGACATTCGTCGTGCTCGCCGCCGCCCGGCTGATGCTGCTGCGGCTCGAGAACAAGGCGGGGAACTAGCGTGTTTTATATTTGGATGGAATCGCAACTCAGGCCCCCCACCCCCGACCCCTTCCCGCCGCAAGTGCGGGGGAAGGGGAGAACGAGGCAGCAATCGGTCTCCCCTCCTTCCACGCGCGCTTCGCGTGGCGGGGAGGGGTCGGGGGTGGGGGGCATTCTGCGGCTGCTCCGTCGATCAAACTCGAAACGGTCTCGGTGATGATCAACCCGATCTATAAGGCGCGGCGCCGCAACGACGTTGTTATCCGCTTCCTCTGCCTCGGCGCGGCGGTCTTCGGCGTTACATGGCTGGCGCTGATTTTGTTTACGCTGTTCTACAATGGGCTTGCCGGCATCAGCCTTCAGCTCTTCACCCAGAACACGCCACCTCCCGGCGCGAACGCAGGCGGGCTGCTCAACGCCATCGTCGGTTCGGTCATCATGACCGTGATCGGTGTCGGCATCGGCGCGCCGCTTGGCATGTTCGCGGGGACTTATCTGGCCGAGTACGGCAAGCACGACCGGCTGACCTCGGTGATCCGGTTCATCAACGACATCCTACTCAGCGCGCCATCGATCATCATCGGCTTGTTCATCTATGGCGCGGTGGTGGTACCGATGAAGGGGTTTTCAGCGATCGCAGGCGCGCTGGCGCTGGCGGTGATCGTCATTCCCGTCGTGTTGCGGACGACCGAAGACATGCTGCGGCTGGTGCCGAATCCGCTGCGCGAAGCGGCATCCGCGCTCGGCTTGCCACGCTCCCTGGTCATCAAGCGGATCGCCTATCGCGCGGCCCGCTCCGGCCTCATCACCGGCGTGCTGCTGGCGACGGCGCGTGTCGCGGGCGAGACCGCGCCGCTGCTGTTCACCGCGCTCAGCAACCAGTTCTTCAGCCTCAACCTGACCAAGACGATGGCCAACCTGCCGGTCACCATCAACAATTTTGTCCAGAGCCCTTACGCCTACTGGAAAGAACTGGCGTGGAGCGGGGCGCTGATCATCACGCTGACTGTACTCGCCTTGAATATTGGCGCGCG
The DNA here is from genome assembly GCA_018240625.1 of Pseudomonadota bacterium. Lineage (GTDB taxonomy): Bacteria > Pseudomonadota > Alphaproteobacteria > Rhizobiales > Xanthobacteraceae > Nitrobacter. The sequence goes on along the minus strand of JAFEFK010000899.1, from coordinate 19,116 downwards.
CATCATCGGCGCCGAGAGGACCGCAAAATGAGTGAGCTTTCCGTATCGACCAGCGTTTCCAGTCCTGTGCCAGCGATGGCGGCCCACGCCGAGGCGCGTGCGAAGGTCAGCGTCCGCGATCTGAATTTCTATTACGGCGACCATCATGCGCTGAAAAACATCAATCTCAAGCTTATCGAAAATCGCGTGACGGCTTTCATCGGGCCATCCGGTTGCGGCAAGTCGACGCTGCTGCGGATCTTCAACCGCATGTACGATCTGTATCCGGGCCAGCGGGCCGAGGGGCAGGTCATGCTCGACAACCAGAACGTTCTCGACCCGAAGCTCGATCTCAATCTGCTGCGCGCGCGGGTCGGCATGGTGTTCCAGAAGCCGACGCCGTTTCCGATGACGATCTACGAAAACATCGCGTTCGGTATCAGGCTCTACGAGAAGCTGCCGAAGTCGGAGATGGACGGGCGGGTGGAGAAGGCGCTGCGCGGCGGCGCCCTGTGGAACGAGGTCAAGGACAAGCTCAACGCCAGCGGGCTCAGTCTCTCGGGCGGCCAGCAGCAGCGATTGTGCATCGCGCGCACCGTCGCGGTGCGGCCCGAGGTGATCCTGTTCGACGAGCCCTGTTCGGCGCTGGATCCGATTTCGACGGCCAAGGTCGAGGAGTTGATCGACGAGTTGAAGGATGATTACACGATTGCGATCGTGACCCACAACATGCAGCAGGCGGCGCGCGTGTCGGAATCGACGGCGTTCATGTATCTCGGCGAACTGATCGAATTCGGTCCGACCAACAAGATTTTTACGTCGCCGGCCGACCGCCGCACCCAGGACTACATCACAGGCCGCTTCGGCTGACGCTCGCTCAAGGGCCGGGAGAATTGATATGGGATTTGAACACACCGCCAAGGCGTTCGACGACGATCTCCAGGAACTGGCGCGGCTGGTCTCCGAGATGGGCGGTCTTGCTGAACGGCAAATCGTCGAGTCCGTCGATGCACTGGTCCGCCGCGACGCCGCATTGGGGGCGCGCGTCGTCGCGGCCGATGCCGAAATCGACCGCTTGCAGCGCGTGATCGAAGAGCGCGCGGTGCTCACCATTGCCAAGCGGCAGCCGATGGCGGTGGATTTGCGCGAGATCGTCGGCGCCATGCGGGTTGCGACCGATCTGGAGCGGATCGGCGATCTTTCCAAGAACATGGGCAAGCGCGTGGTCGCGCTGGACAGCGATTTTCATCCGCTGAAACTGATCCGCGGCCTCGAGCATATGACCGATCTGGTGCAATCGCAGGTCAAATCGGTGCTCGACGCCTACGCTGCGCACGATCTGCCGGCGGCAATGGCGGTGTGGAAGGGCGACGAGGAGGTCGATGCGATCTGCACGTCCTTGTTCCGCGAACTCCTGACCTACATGATGGAGGACCCGCGCAACATCGGCTTCTGCATTCACCTGATGTTCTGCGCCAAGAACATCGAACGGATCGGCGACCACGCAACCAACATTGCCGAGACCGTATTCTACATGATCGAGGGCCAGCAGATGCTCGACAAGCGCCCCAAAGGCGACATGACGAGTTTTGCGTCGGCGCTTCCCGGAAACTAAAGGACGACGCGACGATGGGTGCACGAATTCTGGTGGTCGAGGACGAGGAAGCGCTGACGACGTTGCTGCGCTACAACCTCGATGCCGAAGGGTACGATGTCGAGACGGTCGGGCGCGGCGATGACGCCGATACGCGGCTGAAGGAGCGGGTTCCCGATCTGGTCGTGCTCGACTGGATGCTGCCGGGGCTCTCCGGCATCGAACTGTGCCGCCGCCTGCGGGCGCGGCCCGAGACCAAGCAACTGCCGATCATCATGCTGACGGCGCGCGGCGAAGAGAGCGAGCGGGTGCGAGGGCTTGCCACCGGTGCCGACGACTACATCGTCAAGCCGTTCTCGGTGCCGGAACTATTGGCGCGGGTGAAGGGCCTGCTGCGGCGCACCAGCCCGGAGCGCCTCGCGACGATTTTGACCTTCGGCGATATCGAACTCGACCGCGAGAAGCGCCGCGTCGCCCGCTCCAGCCGTCCGATCGATCTTGGTCCGACCGAATATCGTCTTCTGGAATTTTTCCTGGAGCATCCCGGCCGCGTGTTCAGCCGCGAGCAGTTGCTCGACAGCGTCTGGGGCCGCGACATCTATATCGACGAGCGCACGGTGGACGTTCACATCGGCCGCCTGCGCAAGTTGCTCAACCTCGATGGTGAGCAGGATCCGATCCGCACGGTGCGCGGTGCGGGCTATGCGCTCGACGATCGGTTTGACAAGGCTGCGGAGTAGGCTGCCAGTCTGTGTAACGGGATCGCCCAGCCGCACCTGCCGCCGTCGTCCCTGCGAACGCAGGGACCCATACGCTTGGGCGCATCAATCTCTGAGCGCATCAATTTAGTAAAAGGAGCGGCTTCTACCGTAACCGCGAACGCTGGCGGTTATAGGTCCTTGCGTTCGCAGGACGACACTGGCGTAAATTGCGAGGAACCTACCTCACCGGCTTTGGCGGCTGACGGCGGCGATCGGCGGCCGGCTGGTAGGCAACGCGCGAGTGATGCGCGCAATAGGGCAAGCCGCCGAGCGCTTTTCCCCCGCAGAAGAAGAACTCCGGACTAGAAGGGTCCCCGACCGGCCAATGGCAGGTGGCTTCGTTGAGTTCGAGCAGCGACAGCCGCTGGCTCATCGGCACGACGTTGTCGTAGGCGATCGGATCGGGCTCGAGCTCGACTTCGAAAGCGTGGGCCAGTGCCGTGTTGCCGCGCGAAACCGGACGGGACACCCGCATCATGTGCTGGGCCGGACGAGCCTTGCGCGGCCGCGGCGCGGCCGACGAAGGGCTCTTGGCACGGCCCGACAGGCCAAGCCGATGAACCTTTCCGATCACGGCATTGCGTGTCACGTTGCCGAGCTCGCCGGCGATCTGGCTTGCGGAGAGACCCGCTTCCCAGAGTTTCTTCAGTTGTTCGACGCGATCGTCGGTCCAGGTTATTACCGTCATCGCACTCTTTTCCCTTGTGTCGCGCGAACCTCCCGCAAGGCCGCGCCAGAAATCCGTCCCCCTGAAAACCCGTGCAGGCAGAATCCCTTAGCCCTCGCCGGGCGCGAAAATCGCCCGGGCGTTTACGCCGAGAACAGGGACCATCGAGGATCAAAACCGCAACACGAGATGTCGTATCCGACGGCCTTGACGCTACAATATGGCGTGACTCACGCGCAAGAGTCAGGCTTGGCGGCGTCCACATGTTCCACGACTAAATCGGAAAAATCGGCTTTTTCTGCGACTTTCGTGCATCACCGGCACGCACTGGAGTGTATTGGATTATTGACAGGCATCGCTGCACACCTAGAATAAACCTCACGTGCCGCCCGGAAAGGCGGCACGTTTTGTTTCCGGGGCTGGCAGTTGATCGATCGCGTTATCGCGCAGTCGGACCGATCCGCCCCCAGATCAATCGGCAAAACGACATGACAAAAGCTGCGGCGTCTCATCTGTTGCCCGTTTTCGCAAGAGCCGATCTCGCGTTCGAAAGCGGCGAGGGCGCGTGGCTCGTGGGCACCGACGGCGAGCGTTATCTCGATTTCACCTCGGGCGTCGCGGTGAACGCGCTCGGCCATTGCCATCCGCATCTGGTCGAGGCGCTGCAGGCGCAGGCCACAAAACTGTGGCACATGTCGAACCTGTTCAAGTCGCCAGATGGTGAGCGGCTCGCTGCGCGGCTGTGCGAGCAGAGTTTTGCCGACTTCGTGTTCTTCGCCAATTCCGGCGCCGAGGCGATGGAATGCGTCATCAAGGTGACGCGCAAGTATCACGCCGCAAAGGGCCATCCCGAGCGCTATCGTATTATCACGTTTGAAGGCGCGTTCCACGGCCGTACGCTGGCGACGCTCGCCGCCACCGGTTCGCCGAAATATCTCGACGGTTTCGGTCCGCCGATGGATGGTTTCGACCAGGTTCCGCTTGGCGATATCGAGGCAGTCAAGAAGGCGATTGGCCCCGATACCGCCGGTATCCTGATCGAGCCGCTGCAGGGCGAAGGCGGCGTGCGGTCGCCGCCGCATGCGTTCTTCCGCGCATTGCGTCAGCTCTGCGACGAGAATGGCCTGCTGCTGGCATTCGACGAAGTGCAGACTGGCATGGGCCGCACCGGCGATCTCTTCGCCTACAAACGGATCGGCGTGACGCCCGACGTCATGTCGCTGGCGAAGGCGCTCGGCGGCGGCTTTCCGATCGGTGCATGCCTGGCGACCGCGGAAGCCGCGTCCGGCATGACGCCGGGCTCGCATGGCTCGACCTTCGGCGGAAATCCGCTGGCGGTGGCTGCGGCCAATGCCGTGCTCGACGTGATGCTGAAGCCCGGCTTCTTCGAGCGCACGCAGAAAATGTCGCTGCTGCTGAAACAGAAGCTCGCATCCGTCGTCGATCGCCATCCCGATGTGTTGAGCGATGTGCGCGGTGAGGGGCTTCTGATCGGCCTCAAGGCCGTGGTGCCCTCGGGCGATCTGGTCGCCGCGTTGCGCGATGAAAAGCTTCTCACCGTCGGCGCCGGCGAAAACGTCGTACGTTTCCTGCCGCCGTTGATCGTTAGCGAGGCTGAGATTGAGGAGTCGGTGCAGCGGCTGGAGCAGGCCTGTGTAAAACTGTCCGCCGCCGCCGCGAAGAAGGAAACGGCGCAATGAGCAAGGCGCCGCGCCATTTTCTCGATCTGTTCGATGTGCCGACGAAAGAGTTGCGCGCGATCCTCGACGCCAGCGTTGCGATGAAGCAGAAGCGCAAGGCCGGCGCGATCACGGACAAGCCGCTCGACGGCAAGACGCTGGCCATGATCTTCGACAAGCCTTCGACACGCACGCGGGTATCGTTCGATGTCGGCATGCGGCAGCTCGGCGGCGAGGCCATCATGCTCACCGGGACCGAGATGCAGCTTGGTCGCGGCGAGACCATCGCCGACACCGCAAAGGTGCTGTCGCGCTTCGTCGATGCCATCATGATCCGCATTCTCAGCCACGATGCGCTCACGGAGCTGGCCGCGCATGCCACCGTGCCTGTCATCAACGGGCTGACGCGGCGCTCCCACCCTTGTCAGGTCATGGCCGATGTCATGACCTTCGAGGAACATCGCGGGCCGATCAAGGGCCGCACCGTGGCGTGGACCGGCGACGACAACAATGTGCTGGCGTCGTGGGCGCATGCGGCGGAACGCTTCAGCTTCAATCTCAATGTCGCAACGCCGCCGGAACTCGCGCCCAACAAGCTGTTGAAGGACTGGATCAGAACGACGGGCGCGCCGATCAAGCTCGGCACCGATCCGGACACCGCGGTGCGCGGGGCCGATTGCGTCGTCACCGATACCTGGGTCTCGATGGGCGACAAGGATGGCGAAAATCGTCACAACCTGCTCAAGCCCTATCAGGTCAATGCCAAGCTGATGTCGCTCGCCAAGCCCGACGCGCTGTTCATGCACTGCCTGCCGGCGCATCGCGGCGACGAGGTCACCGACGAGGTGATCGACGGGCCGCAGTCGGTGGTGTTCGACGAAGCCGAAAACCGTCTGCACGCGCAGAAGGGCATTCTGGCCTGGTGCCTGGGCGCGGTGAGCTGATCGACAACGGACGGAGCGCGCGATGGGTACGTCGGTTCGCCCTTTCCTGATGTTCGAGGGCAAAGCCGAGGAGGCCTTCACGTTCTATGTTGGGCTGATCCCGAACAGCGACATCGTCGAAGTCACCCGCTACGGCGCGGGGGAGCCCGGCCCCGAAGGCAGCATCAAACTGGCGCTCGTCCGGCTCGCCGGACAGCCGGTGCTGGGCACGGATAGCTTCGTGTCGCACGGCTTCAGCTTTACGCCCTCGTTCTCCCTGTTCGTCGATTGCGAATCCGAGGCCGAACTCGAGCGCATCTTCGCCGCGCTGTCGGAAGGCGGCGGGGTGCTGATGCCGCTGGGCGATTACGGTTTCAGCCGCCGCTTCGGCTGGGTCAACGATCGCTTTGGCGTATCGTGGCAACTCAATTTGCCTTGAGGGGCACGGAGCCTCACGTTGGATCGCCCTCGCGGGGGTGTCAATCTGCGCGGTTCGATCCTAAATAAGCGTCATGACCTCACAGACATCTGATCCGATTTCGCTTGAAACCCCCGTGCGCGCGCCCTCGGCTGTTCCGGTCGATGACGCGGTGATCCCGTTCGAAGTGAGCGAACTCGATCTGCGGGGACGGCTGACCCGGCTCGGTCCCGCACTCGACGAACTGCTGACCCGTCACGACTATCCCGCGCCGGTCGGCAAGCTGCTCGGCGAGGCGATCGTGCTGACGACGCTGCTCGGCTCCTCGCTCAAGTTCGATGGCCGCTTCATCCTGCAGACCCAAACCGATGGACCGGTGTCGTTCCTGATCGTCGACTTTCAGGCGCCGGACCGGCTGCGCGCCTATGCGCGGTTCGACAAGGCGCGGCTCGGCGATGCTACCGATTCCGGCGCGCTGCTCGGTCACGGTCATCTCGCCATGACCATCGATCAGGGCGCCGACATGAGCCGCTATCAGGGTCTCGTCGCGCTCGAAGGCGGCAATCTGGAAGATGCGGCGCATGAATATTTTCTGCGCTCGGAACCGATTCCAACGCGGGTACGGCTCGCGGGCGGCGAGGAATGGCGCAGCGGCGGCGACGGGCCGAAGCACGGCTGGCGCGCCGGCGGCATGCTGCTGCAATTTTTGCCAAAGGCGCCGGAACGTGCGCGTCAGGCCGATCTCGATCCCGGCGATGCGCCCAAAGGCAGCGCGACGCATGCGGTTGCCGAGGACGATGCGTGGATCGAGGGCCAGTCGCTGATCGGCACCGTTGAGGATGTCGAACTGATCGATCCAGATCTGTCCGGCGAGCGGCTGCTCTATCGATTATTCCACGAGCGTGGCGTGCGGGTGTTTCCGCCGCTGGCGTTGCAGGCGAAGTGCTCGTGTTCGCGCGATGCGGTCGCATCGATGCTGAAAAGCTTTGCGCCGCAGGATCGCACCGAGATGGTGAAGGACGGCAAGGTCGCCGTGACCTGCGAGTTCTGCTCGTCAGTCTACGAATTCACGCCGCAGGAAGCCGGTGTGGAGTAGGCACCGCTAGTGCCATTTTCGTTCCGATGGAATCGGAACGGGGCTCCGGATTCTTGTTTTGACGCGTTTTTCTTGACGCGAACCGGTATCTATCTCGCTCGAAAACGCACTAATTCAGCACGCGTTTGCCCTCAGGGCTATCGAGCGAGAAGGTGGGAACGTCGACCTCGAACGGCTCGCCGCTCGCGGTCGAGACCATCTGGTAACGGCCGGTCATGAAACCGGACGCAGTCGGCAACGGAACACCGCTGGTATATTCGAAGCTCTCGCCGGGCGCGATCACGGGTTGCTCGCCGATCACGCCTTCGCCACGGACTTCCTGCTTCCGGCCCGAAGCGTCCGTTATGATCCAGTGCCGGGTACGCAACTGGATAGTGTCCGGTCCCGCGTTGGTGATGACCACTGTATAAGCCCAGAAGAAATGCCTTTTCTCCACCGACGATTTGTCCGGCATGAAGTTCGGCTCAACGGTAACCTCGATCTGACGGGTAATGGCGCGGTACATCAGGAACTCTCTGGCGTGTCGAGGGGATCATAACGAAAACAGGCGCGGAAACCAAACCTACCGGTTTGTGATCGTGCGTCCGATCCAGTTCCGGATTATAACACGACGTAATATTGCCCTTTTGTCGCTGTTAGCCTGAAATCCATCTCCCGAAAATCGTCGTGATCGCCGGTTAGGCGATTGCAAGCATTTTGAAGCGGTGTCCATGACGTCCGTCGCCGATCAAGTTATCGGAGCTCACGCCGGGGCAGCCGCCCATGGCATTGCCCGCAGCGCCCCGGCTGTTTCGATTCCGGTCGCCGCGACCGAGCGCGAGTTGCGGCTCGATCTGTTCCGCGGTCTGGCGCTGTGGCTGATCTTCATCGATCACCTGCCACCGAATATTCTGACCTGGCTGACCATCCGCAATTACGGCTTCAGCGACGCAACCGAGATTTTCATTTTCATCTCGGGCTACACGGCGGCCTTTGTTTATGGACGAGCGCTGCTGGATCGCGGATTTGTCGTTGCCGCCGCGCGCATCCTCAAGCGGGTCTGGCAGATCTACGTGGCGCACGTATTTCTGTTCACGATTTTTCTCGCAGAAATTTCCTATGTCGCGAGCAGTTTTGAGAACCCGCTGTATTCGGAAGAAATGGGCATTCTCGATTTTCTCAAGCAGCCCGATGTCACGATCGTTCAAGCAATGCTGCTGAAATTTCGGCCCGTGAATATGGACGTGCTGCCGCTCTATATCGTGCTGATGTTGTTCCTGCCGCCGATCCTGTGGCTGATGCAGCGCAAGGCCGATCTCACGTTGGCGCTGTCGGTGGCTCTCTATGCGCTTACCTGGGAGTTCGATCTTGCGCTGCCGGCGTATCCGAACGGCGTCTGGTATTTCAACCCGTTCGCCTGGCAATTGCTGTTCGTGTTCGGCGCGTGGTGTGCGCTGGGCGGTGCCAAGCGCATGTCGCGGATTCTGTCGTCGCCGGTGACTTTGTGGATTTGCGGCGCGTATCTGCTGTTCGCCTTCTACACGACGCTGACCTGGCACGTGCCGCAGCTTAACCATTTCATGCCGCGCATCATCGAGCGATGGATGTATCCCATCGACAAGACCAACCTCGACGTGCTGCGTTTTGCGCATTTCCTTGCGCTGGCTGCGCTGACCGTCCATTTCCTGCCCAAGGACTGGCCGGGACTGACATCGCCATGGTTGCGGCCGCTGATCCTGTGCGGCCAGCATTCGCTGGAAATCTTCTGCATCGGCGTCTTTCTGGCCTTTGCCGGGCATTTCATCCTCGCGGAGGTGGGCGGCGGCGCCGGGATTCACTTCGTTGTAAGTCTTTGCGGAATCCTCATCATGTCCGGCGCCGCGTGGATTTTTTCGTGGTACAAACGGGTTGCCGGCAAGGGCGGAAGCCGTACCAAATCCGCCGACGGCGACGCGGATCTTGCGGGAGGGGGCGCATGAGGGCGATCGGGATACCGATCCTGAGCCTGATGATGCTGGCTGGCTTGACAGCCGGCAGCAGTCCCTCGTGCGCGGACGATGCTACGAAGAGTTGTGAAGTTCCGGCCTATCTGTTGACCAGCGACAGCCCGCTGTCCAAGGTCGCTGCAGCGGTCAAGGCCGGCGGCCCTGTCAATATTCTGGTTGTGGGGAGCCGTTCCTCAACCATCTCGGGAGCCGAGGGTGACGCCTACCCGGCGCGATTGCAGGCTGCACTGCGTGAGAAATTGCCGGGCGTGACCGTTAACGTGTCCGTGGAAATGGCCGCCCGAAAAACCGCGGAGGAAGTTGCCCTGGAGCTCGGCAAGCTCGCCGAGGAGAAAAAGCCGACCTTGGTTGTGTGGCAGACCGGCACTGTCGATGCTATCAGGTCGGTCGACACCGACAATTTTCGCGGTGCGATCGACGACGGCGTTGCTGCATTGCAAAAAGCAGGGGCTGATGTTGTGCTGATGAATATGCAATACAGCCCGCGTACGGAAACCATGATTTCGCCCAATGCCTATATCGACAACATGCGGGTCGCAGCCCAGCAGCACGACGTTCCGCTGTTTGACCGGTTTGCGATCATGCACCAGTGGAATGAGAGCGGCGAATTCGACTTATTCCGCGCCGTACATGGGGTCGATCTTGCCAAACGCGTTCACAATTGTCTCGGTCGCGCCTTGTCGACATTCATGATCGAGACAGCGCGCATCAATCCCGCCGAACTCAGGATCCAGCGTTAATGACGATCCACAGCCGCTTCTCCAGAGCCGCTCAGTCGGCGGCACTGGCGATCATGTTGATGGGAGCATTGACGCAGGCTGTAGTCGCGCAGACTGCGCCGGGCAGCGCCGTCGCGGCGCCAATGGCTGCCGCGTCCCCCTCATCCGCCGTTGCAACGGCCGAGCCGGGTACGAAACAGAGTCTGTCGCGCAAGGCGATCGACAAGGTGAAGGAGGTCGCGATCCGGGCCCGCGACATCTTCAATCGCGTTCCCTGCTTGCCGCCAAAGGGCATTTCAGGATCGATGGGCTCGTTGCCGCACGTGGCCGCCAAGCTCGCCGCGAAAAAACCGGTCGTCATCGTCGCCTTCGGTTCGTCATCGACTCAAGGGTACGGCGCGACGTCGCCTGAATTCAATTATCCAAACCGTCTGGCTGCTCAGTTACGCCGCAAATATCCGGCGGCGGATATTACTGTGCTGAATCGCGGCAAGGGCGGCGAAGATGCGCCCGAGATGATGAAACGGCTGCAATCGGAAGTGATCGATGCCAAGCCGGATATGGTGATCTGGCAGGTCGGTACCAACGCGGTGCTGCGCAATCTCGATCCCGCAACCACCGCCAAGCTTGTCGAGGATGGCGCCGCGATCATTCAGGCTTCGGGCGCCGATCTGGTGCTGGTCGATCCGCAATATTCGCCTGCGGTCAATGCCAAGGGCGAGAATGCCAGCAAGATGGTCAGCTTGCTGAGCAAGGTCGCGCATTTCCGGCACGTCGGAATCTTCCCGCGCTTTGAGGTTATGCGTGATTGGCACGATCGGCAGGCGCTGCCGTTTGATGCCTTCGTCACGGCCGACGGCCTGCATATGAACGACTGGGGTTATGCCTGCTTCGCCCAGTTGCTTGGTGACGACATCATCAGGTCGGTGGATCAGGTTCAGGCAGGCATTGATACGCCGCCGACGGTAACGGCCTATCGGCCGATGTGAGAACAGCGGGTACATCGCCTTACATATTCCCTCCCCCTCCAGGGGAGGGTGAAAGTGTTCACGCCCTCTCCAGCGCGGCCGCGAGATCCTCGATCAGGTCGTCCTTGTGTTCGAGGCCGGTCGAATAACGAATGAACCCTTCGCCGATGCCGAGTTCGGCGCGAACCTCCGGCGCGAGACGCTGGTGTGTGGTCGTTGCCGGATGGGTCACGAGACTCTTGGCGTCGCCGAGGTTGTTCGAAATCCGCGCAAGCTTCAACGCGTTGAGGACGCGGAAGGCAGCGGCCTTGTCGCCCTTGACCTCGAAACCGATCAAGGTCGATCCGGCGCGCATCTGCTTTTTCACGAGCGCTGCTTGCGGATGATCGGGGCGGCCGGGATAAATCAGCCGCGATACTTTGGGATGCGATGCCAGTGCTTCGGCAATCGCCGCCGCGTTTTCGGTCTGCTGACGCACGCGAACGCCGAGCGTCTCGAGTCCTTTCAGCAGCACCCATGCGTTGAATGGCGAGATTGACGGGCCGGTCTGACGCAGAAACGTCTGCAAGTGTTCCTGAATGAAGGCGTCCGAGCACAGGATGATGCCGCCGAGCGTTCGGCCCTGACCGTCGATATGCTTGGTGGCCGAATACACCACGACGTCGGCGCCGAGCGCCAGCGGGCTTTGCCAGATCGGCGTGGCGAACACGTTGTCGACGATCAGGCGTGCGCCGGCCTGATGCGCGATCTCGGCGATGGCGCCGATGTCCATCACGTCGAGTGTCGGATTGGTCGGACTTTCCAGAAAGCATGATTTCGTATTCGGCCGCATCGCCTTGCGCCATTGATCGAGATCGAGGCCATCGACCAGCGTGGACTGGATGCCGTAACGGGGCAGCAGGTCTTCCACCACATAACGGCAGGAGCCGAACAGTTGCTTGGCCGCGACGACATGATCGCCGGCCTTCAATGGCGCGAGGATCGCCGTTGTGACCGCCGCCATGCCCGTCGCGGTCGCGCGAGCCCCTTCCGCGCCCTCGAGTTCGGCCATGCGCTGCTCGAACATGGAGACCGTCGGGTTGGAGTAGCGCGAGTAAATGAAGCCGGGATCCTCGCTCTTGAATCGCGCCTCGCACTGTTCAGCGGTGTCGTAGACATAGCCTTGGGTCAGGAACAGCGCTTCCGAGGTTTCGGCGAATTGCGAGCGCAAGGTCCCGGCGTGAACCAGCCGGGTTTCAGGGCGATAGTTGGCGGTGGGTGACTTCGACATGTGACCTCCTGCATGACCGCCTTGGAAAACGGTCACAAAAAAACCGGCCTGGAAAAAATTCCACAAGCCGGGATCACATTGTCCCCGGCCTGTTTAGCGACTTATTTAACGTGGCTGCAAGCCGGCCGGCTCAAATCACCACGGGATAAGTCATGCTCTTAATCCGGGCTGCCCTTTCCGTCAAGCCAGCCATCGGATAACCGGTAAAAGCGCCTCTTTTTCAGGGTTTAGTCGGCGAAAGCCGCAAGGACGACACCGTGTCATTCATGCTCCCTCCCGACGCCAATGGCATCCTGCCCGACCGCATGATCGCGGCGATGGCGGACGCGGGTTTGATCTTGCCGGAGTATCCGTTTGTCGAAAGCCAGATCCAGCCGGCGAGTCTCGATCTGCGGCTCGGCGCCATCGCCTACCGGGTGCGCGCCAGTTTTCTGCCGGGTCCGGGCGCGACGGTAGCGGAGCGCATCGACGAATTGAAGCTGCACGAAATCGATCTGTCAGATGGCGCGGTGCTGGAGACCAACTGCGTCTACATCGTGCCGCTATTGGAAAGCCTGGCGTTGCCGCCGGAAATCATCGCGGCGGCCAATCCGAAAAGCTCGACCGGACGGCTCGATGTGTTCACGCGCGTGATCGCGGACGGCACGCGGCGCTTCGACATGATCGGCGCGGGTTATCACGGGCCGCTTTATGCGGAGATCAGTCCGAAGACATTTCCGGTGCTGTTGCGCGAGGGATCGCGGTTGTCGCAGGTCCGCTTTCGCACCGGCGATGCGATCCTCGATGCAGATGAACTCGACGCGCTGCATGCGCAGGAACGGCTTGTCGATGTCGATGACGCAGACCTCGCCAACGGCGTTGCGCTCAGCGTCGATCTCTCCGGCGACAATGCCAACGGTTTTGTCGGCTATCGCGCCAAGCGCCACACCGGTGTGGTCGATATCGATCGTCGCGGCGGCTATGCGGCTGGCGAATTCTGGGAGCCGATCGCAGCGCGACCGGATGGCAGTCTCATTCTCGATCCCGGCGAATTCTACATTCTCGCGTCAAAGGAAGCGGTGCAGGTGCCGCCGGACTACGCGGCCGAGATGGTGCCGTTCGATCCGCTGGTCGGTGAATTTCGCGTCCACTATGCCGGCTTCTTCGATCCGGGCTTTGGTTATGCCGGTGCGGGCGGGCAGGGCGCGCGCGCCGTGCTGGAAGTGCGCTCGCGTGAAGTGCCGTTCATTCTGGAGCACGGCCAGATCGTTGGCCGGCTGGTGTACGAAAAAATGCTGGCGCGGCCCGATGCGATGTATGGCCAGCGCATCGGCTCCAACTATCAGGCGCAGGGCCTCAAGCTCTCGAAGCATTTTCGGGTCTGATCTTTCCGTCATGTCCGGCCTTGTGCCGGGCATCCACGTCTTCATACTGGATCAGACAGCAAGACGCGGATGGCCGGAAATAAATCCGGCCATGACGACGCGATCGGGAGGCGACGCAAATGGTCGAAATCCAGCACGATGTTGCGCAGGAAGCGAAATGGCAGCGCTGGCGCAGCGTCGCCGATCTCTACCACGCCTATTTCACCGGTCTGATCCTGACCGTCGTGACACGGCGCGGCACGGCCGATGCCGCCGAGTTCGTGTTTCGGGTATTTCGCAGACAGCAGCAGGAAAAATTCTTGTCCGGGCTGGAAAAACTCGGGCTCGCCCATCTGCCGCCCGCGGTCGCGGCCGCGCAGTATCATTATCTCTCGAACTGGATCGGCGGCGTGCATGTCGAGTACATGTACGAATCCGATCGCAAGGCGTGGATCCGCTATCCGCCGCCGCGCTGGATCTGGCGTGGCACCGCGATCTGCGGCGTGCCCGGCGAAGTTTCGCGCGCGATGCTGCGCGGCTGGCACGCCAACAACGGCGTCGCGCTTGGCAACCTCGGCCTCGGCTTCGTCTGCACCAAGCAGACCGTCGAGGGACAGGATGGGCTTGAGGGCTATTATTGCGAATACGACGACGATCTCGAACTTGATCGGCGTCTGGTGTTTGCGCGCCATCTCGAAGCGCCGCTGTTCGATCCCAACAAGGCACCGGCGCTTCCGGTCGAGAGTTGGCCGAAACCGCGTCTCGAAAAAGCCTACCGCAACTATGCGATGGAATATGTCCGCACCGCAGCACCGGTCGCGGTCCAAGTGTTCGGTCCCGACGATGCCGCCTATCTCCTGCATCTGACCGGCAAGCTGATCGGCATGCAGGTTTTCGATGAAGTGGCGCGCGGCCTTGGCGCGGGACGTGGTACGGCCAAGGATTTTGCAAACTTCCTGTCGTTGCTGTTCGACGCGCAGGGCGATGAGGCGGAACTGGAGGGTGCATCCGCAATCCGGCAGCGTACGTGGAAACTGATGGACGGCGTCTCCGATTATCATCCGGCCTGTGCCAGCGTTCTCAAGGGCATGTTCGAGGGGCTCGCCGCGGGCTGCGGCCGGCGCATCGACGTCGGCATGGCGCCTGCCGCTGATGGCGGTGCGCCGCTGACCTGGTCGATCCGCTAAGATATCAGACGGTCGTAGACGTTCCGCGCGGCGATAGAACCGGGAATGCGCAGGTGGCCCATGCGCGGGCGGGGCATGGCGCGCGCCGCAATCAATGCTACGGATGCGGTCCTGTATTCGCGCAATTGATTGAATTCGAGCATTTCACGATATGACGGACATCAGCGTCGCTGAAATTCCCTTAGCGGGCGATGACGAAACACTGCTGCCTCCGATCGCCGCGCTGGCGCGCAACCCGCTGCTGGACGGCCCGATCCTGCGCACGCTGCTGCGGCTCGCGGCGCCGAACGTATTCGCGCTCAGCGCGGGTACTTGCGTGGTGATCGCCGAGACATCCTACATCGGCCGCCTCGGCACGGAATCGCTGGCGGCGATGGCGCTGGTGTTCCCGTTCGTGATCCTGACCATGACGATGTCCGGCGGCGCGATGGGCGGCGGCGTTTCCTCGGCTATCGCGCGTGCGCTCGGCGCCGGCGATGTCGCGCGCGCCTCGACGCTGGCCGCGCATGCGCTATTGATCGGGATCTGCTTCGGCGTGGCATTCACGTTTGGCATGCTGATGTTCGGGCCGAAACTGCTGGCGTTGCTGGGCGGCCGCGGCAACGTGCTGTCGCAAGCGATCGGCTATACGCAGATCTTTTTTGGCGCAGCCGTGGTGGTGTGGGTGATGAATACGCTGAGCGCGATCCTGCGCGGCACCGGCAACATGAAGCTGCCCTCTGCAATCATCCTCAATTCCGCCGTCTGCCAGATCATGCTTGGCGGTATCCTCGGTCTCGGTCTCGGTCCGGTGCCGCAGTTCGGGATGCGCGGGGCCGCGACCGGCAGCGTCACCGCCTACACCATCGGCGGCACGATCATGGCGTGGTATCTGTTTTCCGGCCGGGGCCGGGTGAATCCTCTGGTGCGCGGGTTCAGAATTCAGCGAAGCATGTTCTTTGACATCCTCAAGGTTGGATTGATCGCCTGCTTTTCGCCGCTGCAATCGGTACTGACCATCACGATCTTCACGCACATGCTGGCGAATTTTGGCAACGAAATCCTTGCGGGTTACGGCGTCGGTGCGCGGCTCGAATTCATGCTGACGTCGATCGCGTTCGCGGTGGGCATTGCGTCGGTCCCGATGATCGGCATGGCGATCGGAGCCGGCCGCGTGGCGCGCGCCCGCCGCATTGCCTGGATCGCCGGCTGCGTCTCGTTTGCGTCCGTTGGCGTCGTTGCGACCGTGATCGCGATCTTTCCCGATCTCTGGGTCAATATCTTTACCAGCGATCCCGGCGTACGTGCCGCAAGCCAGCGCTATCTGGCGACGGCGGCGCCGATGTATGCGTTCATCGGTCTGTCGATCTCGATGTATTTCTCGTCGCAAGGCGCGGCCAAGGTGCTTGGTCCGGTGCTGGCGCAAACCGCGCGGCTGGTCTTTGTCGGATGCGGCGGCTGGCTGCTGATAGCGCATGAGGCGACCAGCGATCACTTTTTCTGGCTTGCAGCGGCCTCGATGGTCGTGCTCGGCGTATTGTCCGCGCTCAGCGTGATCCTGACGCGCTGGGGATCGGAGGGCGGACCTGTGCCCGAGGTCAGGCCGGCGCTTTCCTGACGACTGTCCGAGGTCACCCGCTTCGCCGGCAGGCGAACGCCACGTTGAGCCGCCAGTTCGATCCAGATCCGCGCCGAGTGCAACGAGAAATGGCGCCGCTATCATACCGCGCTCCGCGCAAAAGTCTTCTGCATCGCGGCCGCGCCCAGGTCCATCTGGCCGTCGATATAGGGCGCAATTTCGTTCGGCAGCACATCGGTGATCCAGATCATCCGGCTGCGCTCGCCGTCGGAGACGATCTGGATCGAGGCGCTGTGCTGTTTTACGCGATCGCTGACGACCGCGTAGACCAGTCGCTTGCGTGCATCGTCGCAGGTCACCAGCACCTCGCGCGCCACGTTGCCGTTGGCGAAGGTGACGATCCGCGCATCGCCGTCGAGTTTCGTGTCGAGCACGAAGCCCCGGGCGACGCGGCGATGCACGGCACCGAAGTCGCGGATGGCGCCCCAGACGTCGTCTGCACCTGCGTCCAGCGTAATCTCTTTATGGATGGAAGCCATCGTGTGTCTCCATGGACTCGGGTGCGATGGTTTAGGCACAGACAGCTTCGACGTTGTTGCCGTCGGGATCGATCAGGAAGGCGGCATAATAGGTCGGGCTGTAGTCGGCGCGCGGACCCGCGCCGCCGTTGTCGCGGCCGCCGCCCTTGAGCCCTTCGGTGTGAAAACGCCTGATCGCGGCATGATCGGATGCGCGGAATGCGATATGCACACCGGGGCCGCCGGTCTTCTTTGCGAGATAGAGCCACAGCGCCGGTTCGCCGGGCGGGCCGAAACCTGCGCCGCTGTCGTCGCGGGAGCACAGCACATGGCCGAGCGGCGCAAGCGCCGCCGTATAGAAACGCACGCTGGCGTCGAGATCTTTGACGTGAAGTCCGAGGTGGTCGTACATGGTAATCTCCTGCCGAAGCGCCGTGAGCGGCGCGGTTCGGAGATCACCTCATCAGTGGCGGACCAGCCGTTCTTGGAGAATCTTGCGGTCGCCATTGGAGGCCTGACGGAAACCGCGCGGGGACACCCCGGCCGCACGATGGAAGGTGCGTACAAAATTCGACAGATCGCCAAATCCGACCTCGTAGGCGATATCGGTGATCGAGCGATCATGGTCGGGCAAGAGCCGCGCCGCGTGACGGAGCCGCGAGCGCACCAGATACTGGTGCGGGGTCACGCCGAGCACGTTCGAGAACAGCCGAAGGAAATGGAACGGGCTGAGGCCCGCCTCTCCGGCGGCGTCCTCCAGTTCGATGGGAGTATGGGAATGCGCATCGATCCACAGCGCGGCCTCGACTGCGCGGCGGCGGTCCCGCGCCGCTATCTGTTGCGGTTGTCTGGCTTGTCCGGAGACCGTCTCGATGAACCGGCTTGCGAACAGGTGACCAGCCTCATCAAGCCCAATGTCGCTGCGGCCGTCCCTCGCCGCCTGGGCCAGCTCGCCGATGACCATCAGATCAGGCAACGGCGGGACGCTGCCGCTCTGCCAGATGTCGCGCTTGCTACCCAGCCGATCCACCAGTTCGGGCGCGAGGATGAACGACAGGCACTCGTCGCCGCAGACGTGATGATCGTGCGAGCAGACATATTCGTCGCCGGGATAGCCGACGAGGAGCGAACCCGCGACCAGTTCGAATGATCGCCCTCGCTTAGTGCAGCCGAAACTGCCCTTGCGGACATAGGCCAGCGAATGGCTGGTGTGATGCTCGGGAAACGGCGTGGAGTTGGGTCCGGCCGTGCAGCGATAGTCGTAGACCGACATCGCGCCGTAATGGGAAATAAGCGTCGCCGTCATGAGCCGCTTCTATCCCTGAAACGGAGGCCGGGCAACGGGAAGCAGGACGTCGAACAGGGTCTGGCTGCTCTTGCCGCCGGCGCCGTCGATCGACAACAGCCGCCGCTTGGAGATGCTGCCGCTATTGACTGACATCCTGTCGGCATATCCTCCCGCCTCGAGCACGCGGTGGCAGGGCACGATGAGAGGAAACGGATTTTGCGACAGCGCCTGCGCGACGGCATGAGGCGCGCCCGGCGGCTTCAGGCGATCCGCGACCTCGTTATAGGTCATGGTCTCGCCGCGCAGGATGGTGCGCACATAATCATAGACCCGGCGGGCGAACGGCGACACCTCGCGGATGTCGAGCGTCACGTCGGCGAAATCGGCTGGCTGTCCGCGCAGCAGCGCGACGATGCCATCGATCGCGACACAGGCCTCGGCTGTCGGGCTCACCTCGCGGGCTTCGGGAGATTTCCGCAGCAACCGGCGCCGGGTTTCGATTTCACGTTCCGCCGGAAGTTGGACGCCAACAATGCCATGCGGGCCCCATGCGATGCCGCACCGGCCGACCGAAGTATCGAACACTGTGTACCAACGCCCCGTCATACTGGACGGGATCATAGCACCGGCTTCGATAACTGCACCCGAAATCTACCTGACGTGCACGGCGAAGCTTTTGCACGCCGGTTGGGGATGAGCGGACCTGTGGAGGTCCATCGCGCATGCCTGGACTTGACCTGTTCACCGATCAAGTTAGCATGAATAAAATCGATGGGGATGGAGTCCCCCGATACCCGCCGCAAGGCTGATGACTCCTACCGGGCGCTTTCGCGTCGGTAGGAGCTTGTTCCTTCCCCGCAGCGCCCGAGAAAGGGCGCTTGATGACTCCGCTTCCGAATTCGCTCTCGATCGCGCTGTGGGTGGTCGGCAGTTGCTGGGCGCTTGCCGCGATTGCCCGTCTGACGGATTCCGAGACGGGGGTGGTTTCGCTGGTGGCCATCGGCGCCCTGACCGGTTTGGCCGAATGGCTCGTGAGGAGACAACGACATTGAACTGGGTATTCATTCTGGCCGTCGCAGCAGGTGGGTCGCTGGGATCCGTGGCTCGCTATCTCGTCGGTATCGGCTTTGGCCGGTTATTGGGCTCGGCGTTTCCGTGGGGTA
>JAFEFK010000898.1 GCA_018240625.1 Pseudomonadota bacterium | reverse complement strand
GTCGGACAATTGCAGGACGATACGATGCTCGGCGAACGGCTTGTCCGGCAGCGGCGCGGGCTGAGCACGCAGCGCAAGCGGCAGCAGCGCCAGCATCGCGGCCGCTGCCATTGCACTCCTGCAAGTCATGTTTCTCATCGCTATCCTGCGAGACCCGGATTGCCGTCGACACCTTTGAGCGTCACGCCGTCGCCGGCGCGCGGTGAGGGTTTGCGTTGCCGCAGATGGTTGGCGAACACGTCCCAGACCGGCGCGCCCTTCTGTTCGTTGACCGACGCCCAGCCCGCCACCTTGTAGCTCTTGCCCGCTTCCAGCGAACGTCCGTTGTTCAGCTTCAGGTCCGAAATGCGGTGACCGACGGTCTCCGCTGGCGCGCAAGTATAAGACATGCCGCCGATGCGGACCATATCGCCGCCCTGCTGATAGTAGGGATCGGGGTTGAACAGGTTGTCGCAGACGTCTTCAAGGATGTCCTTGATCTGGCCACCGGTCATGCTCTGGACATAGGTTTCGGGATAGGTGCATGCGGTTTCCGCGAGCACGTCTTCCATCGTCACCGGTTGTCCCGGCAGCACGCTGGTGCCCCAGCGGAAGCCTGGGGACAGTGCGATCTCGGCGTCGAAGGCGCCGCGCAGCGCGTCGCAGAGCAACGTGTCGATGGTGCCGTTGAAATTGCCGCGGCGATACAGCAGGTGATCCGCGGTTGCGATCTTTTCGGTATAGGCCGCCGCATGGGGCGCCCGCATCTTTTCGATGAGAGCCTGCATCGCAGGATCGGGTTTGAGCAGTTCGGAGAACACCGGCAGCAACCGGTAGCGCACATCGCGCACCTTGCCCTTGGCGAGATCGAGATCGAGCACGCCGAGGAATTTTCCATTCGATCCGGCATTGGTGACCAGCGTCGTTCCGCCGGAATTGCTGACCGGGATCGGCTGCGGCACGGCGTCGTGGGTGTGGCCGCCGAGGATGACGTCGATGCCGCTGACGCGGCTCGCCAGTTTAAGGTCGACGTCCATGCCGTTGTGCGACAGCAGAACCACGGCATCGACCTTGTCGTTGTCGCGGAGCGCATTGACCAGCTTCTGCAATTCGTCGTCGCGGATGCCGAACGTCCAGTCCGGTGTGAAGCGTTTGGGATGCGCGATCGGCACGTAGGGAAACGCCTGGCCGATCACGGCAATGCGATGGCCGCCGATCTCCTTGATCGTCGCCGGCTTGAACACCCGGCCGGATGCGGCATCGAAGGCCGGCGCATCATTGAACGCGGCCTCCTCGGTGAGGAAAACATTTTGCGCGAGGAATTCGCCCTTGAAGCGCGAAAGGTTGTCGCGCAACGTCTTTTCGCCGTAGGTGAATTCCCAGTGCCCGGTCATCGCTTCGATGCCGAGCAGGTTCGCTGCGTCCACCATGTCGGCGCCGCGCATGGCATTGGCGAGGCCGGAACCCTGCCAAAGATCGCCGCCATCGAGCAGCAGCGAGTTCTTGGCGCCGGACTCGCCGCGCAGCCGGTCGATCAGCGTCTTGAGATGGGCGAAGCCGCCGAGCTTGCCGAAGCGGGCGGCGGATTTTTCGAAATCGAGACAGGTGAAAGCGTAGGCGTCGGCGCTGTCGGATTTGATTTGAAAGCGATCGAGAAATGCGCGGCCCACCAGATGCGGCGGTTGTCCCTGCATGGCGCCGATGCCGAGATTGACGCTGGGTTCGCGGAAAAATACCGGGAACAACTGCGCATGGGTGTCGGTCATGTGCAGGATGCGCGCGTTGCCGAATGCTGCAATCTCGTACACTGCGGGATCGTCGGCTGCGCGCCCGATCCGCGGCAGGCCGCTGGCGAACGTGGCGGCAGTTGCAAGTTTGAGCAAATCGCGGCGATGGATCATAATGATTTGCTCTGACTTTCGTGACTCGTCCCTGCCGAGTGCGCAATTGCGTATGGGCGCAGGGACCCGTAACCATCGGCTTGTTTCTTAAAAACGGGCGTCGTTCCAAACCCTGACCGACTCCTCGAAAGATGGATCCCTGCATTCGCAGGGACGGCAACTTTCTATTTTATCTCCATGGCCTTCCAGGCGTCCTTTTGCTCAGTCGACTGGAAGATCGAAGCCTTGGCCAGGGCTTCCGCGTGCTTGGACAAGGCGACGGCCTTGTCGAAATCGCCGCCTTCCGCGGCCTTCTTTGCATCCTTCAGGGCGGAAACGGTCGTCGTCCACTGATTGCGCAGCTTGCCGGCTTCGTTGTTCGCTGTCTCCGCAGCCGAATAGGCTGCCTTGTAATCGGCTTCGGTGCTCGCGGCCCAGGCGGATATCGCGCCGCTGGCCAACAGCACCGACATTGCGCAGAACACGGATATACGGATCACGCTGTTCCTCATGGACGTGCTCCCGGACCGGAAATCGGCAGCCCGTTGCTGACGTAGGACAGATAATATTCGAGATCGCGATATTCATCGTCCTGCGGCTTCAGCGGCACTGCGCGCACCTGGCTGTTGCATGAGGTGAAGCGGCGGCTGATCGTGCCCATGCCGCCCCATTCGGAACGGTAGATCGGCATCGCGTTGAGGATGCCAAGCGCGGGCGCAAGAACTTCGGCGCGGATGTGGTCGCCGGGGCTCTGTACGTGGCAGGTGGCGCAGGAGAAATTAAGCTGGCCGCGGCGCGTGTAGAAATACTTCTTGCCGTTCTCATAAGCCGCGAGCGCGCGCGGATCGTTCGGAATCTTGATGTCGAACGGCTTGCCGCGCGAGGTGAAGGCCATGTAAGCCGTCACCGACGCCATGTCGTCCTTGGTGTAGGAGAACGGCTTCTCGCCGTTGCTCTCAAGGCACTCGTTGATTGCGACCTCAAGCGTGATGACCTTGCCGCGCTTCTCGTCGAAATAGGGATAGTTCTGCCGGATGCCGATGCCTTTATTCGGGAAGCAATCGGCAAAGCTCTTGCCATTCTTGAACGGCTTCGCAAACAGATCCCTGCCCGCATCGAGCGCGAATTCGTAAGGAGGGAATTCCTCCTTCTCCTTCCACTGCTTGTACAGGCCTTCGTCCATCGAATACGGCCCGTTGACGAAATCTTCCAGCTTCACCTTTGGAAACTTGTCGGTGAAAAACTTCTGGAATGCCTTGGCGTCGGCCGGCGGATTTAGGCTATCGGCAGCGTGCGATGCGCGCGCGGCGCCGAGCAGCAACATCGCGAGAGTCACGCCAGTCGCCGCCAAACGGATGGTCGCTCTCATCTCTGTTCTCCGCCTGCCGCGCGCCGGCATTACTGAATTTTCGCCGTGGACGTGTCGGTGGCGCCTTTGTTGTCGACCCAACTGATCTTGAGGTCGTCGCCCTTCTTGCCGCCCTTGAAGCTGAACTTCACATAAGGATCCTTCGAGACGGCCGGTCCCCAGTCGGCGACGAACACCGGCTTGCCGCCGTATTCGAACGTCAATTGCTGGATGAAGTGCGGCGGGATCAGGTTGCCGCTGGCGTCCTTGACGAAACCGGAATCCATCGGATGCTGGATCAGCGCCTGAACTTCGGTCGTCTCGCCACTCGATGTTGCGCGTACGCGGATTGTGGATGCCATGAATATCTTTCCCAATGCTGATGCTCAGCCGCCGCAGCCGCCGACAGTGACTTTGACTTCCTTGCTGGCGCTGTAGAGCTTGCCGCCCGCTTCGACGATTGCGATCACGTTGCTCGTTTTAGCCATCTTCAGGCGGTTGGCGACGCTTGGCACGGTGCCCGCCGGAATGACGTAGGATGCCGCCAGCGCGTTCGGATTCTCCGCGACCAGGATCGAGATCGATGTCACGTCGGACAAGGTCGTCGTCACCCCGATGGGCACCACCGCGCCGTTCTCGGCGATCTCGGGTGCGTCCATCTTGACCTTGTCGGATTTCTCCGCGGTCTTGCCGTAGAGCGCCTTGATCGCGTCGTCCGGCCCCTTCACCTTGAAAGCATCTTCCGGATATTTGTCGTTGGCCGCGGCGAGCGCGGGGGTGAGGCCGAAGCGAATGCCGCTGATGCCGACCAGTGCGACCAGAGCCGCGCCTTTCAGGATCAGCCGCCGCGTTTCGTCAACGCCGCCGGATAGTGAATAGGTCATACGGTTTCTCCTAAAGGCGCAGCCGGGTTCAAAGCGTTTGCAGGAAGTCGACGACCGCGTCGATTTCCTTGTCGGTCAAAATGTGATTTCGCCCGAACGGCGGCATCACTGTGAGGGGGTTGCGCTTGGTTTCATCGGTGACGATCGCGATGAGATCGGCGCGGTTCGGGTATTTGGATTTGATATCGGTCAGAGCCGGCCCGATGTTGCCGGCAAGATCGCCGCCCTTGATTTCATGACAGGTCAGGCAGTTGCCCTTGCTGCGATCGAACGCGAGCTTCTGTCCTTCCGCAACGGCCGATTGCGCGTGCGCCGGCTGGGAGACGACCACAGCGCCGAGCAGCAGCGCGGCTGCCAGTGCCGGCATCAGGACGGACTTCGAAGGGGTGATCGTCAAAGGCGTTTCCTGCGGGTTCTGTTTTGCTGTTCTATTTTGGTTGCATCGTATCGAGCGGTCCGGTCGTGCGGGGCGTGAGGTCTTTGCCTTCCGCTGTGGACATGATCTTGATGTCCGCCGGGTTGGCGCAGGCGCTCATGCACGGCCTGGCTGCCGTATCGGGTCTTGGATCTTTCCAGACGAAGTTGTCGCGATTGGGCATTTTGACTTTCGGCAAACTGGTCCGGTCGGCGACGAATTCATTCGGAACGATATTATTCAGGTTCAGGATATAGGCCGTCAATGCATAAACGTCATCAGCCGAAAGTGTATGAGGCGTCGGCATTGGCATGGCGCGGTTAATATAGTCGAATAACGTCGGCGCGTAGGGCCAATAGCTTCCCACTGTCAATTCGGGCCTGTCGTCCTTGAGCGTTCCATCCCCGCCCGCCAATTTGGGAAAACGTCCTTCGCCTTCGCCAAAAGTTCCGTGACATGCCGCGCATTGGTCGGCGAATACGCTCTCACCTTTGCTGACGGAGCCGCTGCCGGCCGGCAGTCCGGCGCCATCCTCACCCCTCACGTCGATGTCCCAGCCCGCGATCTGCTCGGGCGTTGCCACGGTGCCGTAGCCGAAGTGGCCGGGCTCGGCAGCGATAGCTGGCAAAATGGCGGGCAAGCCTACTGCGGTAGTCATTGCGAGCGCAGCGAAGCAATCCAGCGGCCGCAAGCGAAATCTGGATTGCTTCGTCACTTCGTTCCTCGCAATGACGGGGAAGAGATTACCCGATCTGAACATCGAACACGCTCCCGTCGGGCTTCACCTGCCAGGTCTGGATCGAATTGTTGTGGTAGACCGAGTTGGTGCCGCGCTGCTTGCGCAGGTCGGTAATCGTCGGCTGCACGTAGCCGGTCTCGTCGATCACGCGCGACTCCAACAGCGCCGGTTTGCCGTCCCAGCGCCATGGAATCGAAAACCGCGTCAACGCTTTCGACAGCACAGGCTCGTGCAATTGCGCGGTCTGCCAGTTGATGCCGCCGTCGACCGACACATGGACGCCCTTGACCTTGCCGTTGCCGGTCCAGGCAAGGCCGCGAATTTCATAGAGGCCGGGGCCGCTGAGCGGCTTCTCCGGGCAGGGAAAGGTGATGACGGATTTTGCGTCGATCAGCCAGGTGAAGCCGCGCGAGGTGCCGTCCGGCATCAAATCGGTGTATTTCGATGTCTCTTCACGCGAGTACCATGGCTTGTCGCCGATCTTGATGCGGCGCAGCCATTTCACGCTGACGTTGCCTTCCCAACCGGGCACCACCAGCCGCAGCGGATAGCCTTGTTCGGGACGCAGCGCCTCGCCGTTCTGGGCGTAGACGATCAGGCAATCGTCGAGACACTTTTCCAGCGGCAGGCTGCGGTTCATGTGCGCGCCGTCGGCGCCTTCGACCATCACCCACTCCGCTTCCTTCTTGAGGCCGACTTCCTCAAGCAACGTCGAGAGCTTGACGCCGGTCCACTCGGCGCAACTGATCATGCCGTGATTGAATTGCAGCGAATTGAGTTGCGCCGCGCGCCACTCCATGCCGCCATTGGCGGGACATTCGATGAAGTGAATCCGCGACACCGACGGAAAGCGCAGGATGTCTTTCATCGTGAGAACCAGCGGCCGTTCGACGAGGCCATGGATCATCAATCTGTGTTGTGCCGGATCGACGTCCGGACGACCGGCGTGATAGCGCTCGAAAAACAATCCGTTGGGCGTGATGATGCCGTTCAGATCCTGCAACGGGGAGAAGCTGATGGAGGATTCGGTGCCGGCCGTGAGCCACGGCACGTTGCGGCGGATCACGCTGGCCTCGGTATCCGCAGGCTTGCCGTAGGGGCGATCCACGACGCCGGCGCCCAGGGATTGCGACCATGGCGCATCGGCCGGCGGCGAAGCTCCCGACGTTTCAGCATTGGCCGCCCGGCCGAGTGCGAGGCTACCGGTCAGCGCGGCGCCAAGGCCGAGGAAGGAGCGGCGGGCCAGCGCCGGATTGCGCCGGATTGCGGACGTGGATAGCACGGGCAGGTTGCGCCAGAAATTCGGCGGCACGTTTCCTCGCTTTGCGGCTTACGGCCGCAGCTTGCGTTGCAGCTCGCAGCCGCGTTGCTTGTTGATTTCGGCGTATCGTCGTTTGCTAATTTAGTCAATGCTAAATCATTAAGGCCGTGGTATCCTGTACGCGTCAACGTGCGCCGCGCCGGGTGGGACCCATGAGATCAGCTGCAAAACAATCGGCAGGGAACCCGGGCAAGACACCGGCCTTGGCATCCAAGATTTCGGCGGTCAAGGCTTCCGATGTGCTCGCGCTGAAAATGCTGACCAAACAGGCGGGCGAAGCCGCGCATCTGCTGAAGCTGCTCGGCAACGAGAGCCGCTTGCTGACCCTGTGCTTTCTCGCTGTGCGCGGCGAGATGACGGTGGGCGAACTCGTCGATGTGGTGAAGCTCAGCCAGTCGGCGCTGTCGCAGCATCTGGCGCGCCTGCGCGAGGACGGGCTCGTGACCTTCCGGCGCGATTCGCAGACGCTTCATTACCGGGTCATCGATCAGAAAACTTTGCGTGTGCTGGGGCTGCTCAAGGAGATCTATTGCGGAGATTTGATGTGAAGTGGGTG
>JAFEFK010000897.1 GCA_018240625.1 Pseudomonadota bacterium | reverse complement strand
GGCCAAGCGATTCCGCGCTGCCTTGGACGGCGAGCCCTTCAACACACGCAACGATGCCGATCACGGCCGCCATCACCGGCGCCTTGATCATGCCAACGATGAAGTGATCGATCGAAATCGCATCGCGCAACCGAATGAGGAACGCCTCGGGCTGAACGCCGCCGTAAAGCCACGCCACAAGACCTCCTCCATAGAGCGCGGCGACCGCGCCGAGAAAGGCCAGGATCGGCAGCGCGATCACCAACGCCAGCATTCGCGGCAGGATCAGCACCTCGATCGGATCGAATCCCATGGTGCGCAGCGCGTCGATCTCCTCGCGCATCTTCATGGAGCCAAGTTCTGCCGTATAGGCGCTTCCCGAACGGCCGGCCACCATGATCGCCACCAGCAGCACGCCGATTTCCCGCAGCACGAGGACGCCCAGCATATCGACGACGAAAATATCAGCGCCGAACTTGCGAAAGTGAAAGATGCCCTGCTGCGATATGATGCAACCGATCAGGAAGGTGATGAGAACGACGATCGGGACCGCACGCCAGCACACCTGCTCGAGGTGGTGGACGGTCGAGGTCAGGCGAAACGAACGCGGATGGCGCAAGACGTAGGCAGTTGACGCCAACACCGCACCGAGCATGCCGATCAGAGCGGCGATTGTCGCGCCGAAGCCGACCACGTTTCGACCGATGTCTTCAAGCAGCCCGGTCAGAGCTCGTTGACGCGGCGGCGGCGGATCGGCCGCCTGGACGCGGCGGACCTCATTGACGAGTGTCGAATAGTTGGCGGACAACCCCGCAATCTTGGCCTCGACATTGCCTTGGGTAAGGCTGCGGCGGAGGCGCTCGATCAGCCAGGCCCCAAAGGTATCAAGCTTGGAGACCTGCGATACGTCGATGAAGATGTTGGGCCGGCTGCCGGTCAGCTTTTCAGCATTGGCAATAATCTGCTCCAGTGCTGGTGCGAAACGGACCGTCCACGGCCCCGCCGCACAGAGCGCCAAGCCATTGCCTTGCGCAATCTGCTCCAGTGTCGGGCTGCTACCGTCCAAAATTAACTCCCGAGCCGAATCTCTGCTATCACAAGGCGGAACTTAACATGACGTCAGCGACTTGTGGCAACCCGGCGATCTGACCTTGCCTGATCTTGAAATGCCGTCAAACGAACCCTCAGTGCTTGAGTGCCGGATCGAGCGCTGGCCGATCGCGGGCAGCTTTACGATCAGCCGCGGCGCCAAGACCGAAGCCATCGTGATCGTCACCGAAATCAGTCAGGGCGGCCACACTGGCCGCGGCGAATGTGTTCCATATGGCCGCTATGGGGAAACCCCCGAAGGTGTTCTCGCGACCATCTTCGAGATGCGAGAGCCCCTCGCCGCCGGGCTTGGCCGAAAATCCCTGCAGACCGCGATGCCGCCCGGCGCTGCGCGCAACGCACTGGACTGCGCGCTCGCCGATCTCGACGCCAAGATCAGCGGTCGGCGCATCTGGAGCTTGCTCAATCGCCCGGCCCCCAATCCCTGCTCCACGGCCTATACGATCTCGCTGGGGTCACCGGAGGCCATGGCGGCGGCCGCCGCCAAGGCCGCGCATCGCCCTCTGCTCAAGATCAAGCTCGGCGGCGATGGCGACGCCGAGCGCATCGCCGCCGTACGCAAGCAAGCTCCGGAATCCGAACTGATCGTCGATGCCAACGAAGCGTGGACGCCGGACAACCTAGAACGGAACCTGGCAGCGTGCGAAGCTGCGGGCGTCACGCTGGTCGAGCAACCCCTCTCCGCGGGCAAGGATGATGCTCTGGCACATATCCGCAGGCCCATCGCCGTTTGCGCGGACGAGAGTGTCCATGATCGCGCCTCGCTTGAGGGCCTTCGCGAACGCTACGACGCCATCAACATCAAGCTCGACAAAACAGGTGGTCTTACCGAGGCCCTTGCAATGGCAGATGCGGCGCAAGCTCTGGGATTCGAAATCATGGTGGGCTGCATGGTTGCGACATCGCTGTCGATGGCTCCCGCAATGCTCATTGCGCAGCAGGCGCGTTTCGTCGACCTCGATGGCCCTCTGTTGCTGGCGAGGGATCGTGAACCCGGCCTGCGCTACGACGGCAGCACAGTCTATCCGCCCGACGCAGCGCTCTGGGGCTGATCCGCACGCTGAGCGTCCAGCCGGTGACGCGGCAGCCAGATCACGAGGCCGCCAACCGCACCCATGACGGCCATGACGTAATAGACGCCCTGTCCGTGCTGGGCGTAGATCGCGCCCGACAGAATTGACGCAACGCTGGTGATGATCCCCGAACAAGCCGCCAGGTAGCCTTGGCCGCTCGCGGCGATATGGCCTGGAACATTCCGAACCAGCAGCCCCATCGTTCCGAGCAGGGTCGCCCCATAGGTGAGCCCGTGCATGAGCTGGACCGCCGCCAGAACGGCTACGGGCGGATCCTGCGCGGTGATCAGCCATCGCACGACGGCGCTCGATGCACCGATGATCACGAGCAGCGCGGGCGAGACTGTGAACCGGGGCGACAGCGCAAATACGACGATCTCGGCGATGACACCCAAGACCCATAATCCTGCAATTGTCAGTCCGCCAAGGCCCGACGCCTGCCAGGTGATGGACGCGAACGCATAATAGGCCGCGTGGCTGCCCTGGATCAGCGCAGACGCAACGATGATCGCGAGAAATTCAGGCTTGCGAAGCAGCCCGAGAGCGCCGGACGACGTGGCTGGCGCGGCCCCGGGCACACCGAGCGGTTGGAGGCAAAGTCCGGCAACGGCTCCCACCGCCGCCATGCCCGCGATCACCCAGATCAGGTGCTGCGCGGCAATGACATCGACCAGCACTCCACAGGCCAGTGCACCGACGACGAAGGCAGCGGATCCCCAAAGCCGCAGCGGTCCGTAGTTGAGCCCATAACGCGCGATACCCTTCAGGGCATATCCGTCGGTCAGCGGAATCATCGGCGTCCAGACACAGGCCGTAAACACATAGGCCGCGAACACCGCTAAAGCGGCATGGAACATGCCGACGATCGCAAATCCGGCCGCCGTCAGAAATGCCGTTGCAATCATCGCGCCGCGCAGAGTCTGGCGCCTTTCGGCAAGCCCGGTAACGAACGGAAGCGCCGTGAACCGTGTCACCGCGGGAACCGCAATGATGATCCCGATCCAGGATGCGTCGATGCCCACGGCCTTGAGCCAAACCGGAAAGAACGGCAGGTGGGTGCCGACGAGGCCGAACAGCGTCCCGTAAAACAGCGCCAGCCGCACCGCGAACCGTCCGCCGTCGAGATGAGCGCTGGTGGGGATTTCTGATTCGGACGGCATCAATTCAATTGCGATTCGCGGCGGATCATGGTGATCGTTACAGTAACGCGTAATGATTTGCGCGACGAGTTTGCCATGGCCGATGAAGCTTTTGCCCTGTCGCCGATTTCCGCCCGCGCTGCGCTGCCCAGCGAGGCGGACTACGATGCGATTCGCGAAGCCTTCATGGAGACCTCGCGCGGTCGCTGGTTTCTAACCGAGTATGCCAAGCGCAACCGCAACGCCGACACCACCATGGTGCTCGATGCCGTTGCGCGTATCGAGCAGAGCATGGCGGCTCAACAGCAGAAAGCACCTGACGATGGATTAGCCAAGGTGCTCGCTGTCATCAGGGGCAGTCTTGACGAAGCCCGAAACGCCGCGGCGGCTGCATTTGACAAACCGGCCCGAGACGCTGCGCTCGCTCCGATCCAGAAGGGCGTGCGCATCATTCGCGAAATTTCGTGGCGATGGCGCGAGATCGGTGGCGACAGCCGTATTTGCGACCTCCTCGATTCACAGGCCGACGCGATCGACGAGGTTCACGCACAGCTCGCCGCCCGAGATGACTTGGCTGCGCTGGATGCGGCATTAGGATTGATCGAGACGACTCTCGAAACCGCTCTCGGGGAATTACCGAACTCACCCGCTGCGGCGGCTTCTCGTTCCCGGACCGACACTGAGTCATCCTCCGCCGAGTCATCTTCCGTTGAGTCATTCACGCCCGCGGCGGGCGGTGACGAACCTCGCGCGCCGATTAAGGCCACGACGGCATCCGAACAGGCAATCGTCGCCACGGATGTTTCTAAAGACGCCGCTATCGTCGCGACATCCGAAGCGCACGCCGCAGCCGCAGGCGCAACGACGGTGACCGGTCAGAGCGAAGACTTGCAGAACAAAGACTTGCGGAGCGAGGACTTGCCAGCCGGCGCGATGGACGCGCAGGATATGGCGCACGACGATGCCGTGCTCGACATGATCGCACTGGAAATGGGCGCGTCCGATTTCGACGGACCTGAAATGGACCATCTCGGCGTTGGCGCACCCGTCGTCGCGGAGCCTGCGACCATCGCGGAAAGCTCCAACACGAGCATCGCTCCGGAGCCCGAGACAGCAACGATTGCCGTGCAACCATCACTCGGTGCGTCGCTGCTGGCGAGCGGCATTGTCGCGCGCGCCCGCCCCCGCTCCGACCCATTGGCGCCGATCCGGCGCATGACTCAAGCCGAGAAGATCGCGTTCTTTTCCTGATCCGGGCTCAGCCGATCAGTTTCGCATACAAATCCGTATCGACGTTTCCGCCCGAAAGCACGATCACAATTGTCTTGCCCGTCGCCTCGACGCGGCCAGCCAGCAGCGCGGCGAGCGCGACAGCCCCGCCCGGCTCGACAACAAGCTTGAGCTCCCGGAATACGAACGCAACCGCCGCAGCCACTTCCGCGTCCGACGCGACGGCGCCATGCGACAGCAATCGTCCATTGATCGCGAACGTGATCTCGCCGGGGATCAGCGCCATCAGTGCATCACAGATGGTGCGGCCCTTCGCATCGTGCGCTTCGCGACGTCCGGCCCGCAACGAACGCGCGTGATCGTCAAACCCTTCGGGCTCGGCGGACATCACCATCGCTTGCGGGAATTTTGCCTTCACCGCCGTCGCAATTCCCGCGACCAGGCCGCCACCGGAGGCCGGGGCCATCACGATATCAGGCGACAAACCAAGTGCGGCCATGTCGTCCGCGATCTCGCGGCCCGTGGTTCCTTGTCCTGCGATGATCTTCGGATCGTCATACGGCGGCACCAGCGTTGCACCATGCTTGGCGGCGACCTCGCGCGCAATGGCCTCGCGATCCTCGCGCTCGCGATCGTACAGTACGACTTTGGCACCGTAACCCTTGGTGCGCTCGCGCTTGGACACCGGCGCATCGGCAGGCATCACGATGGTGGCCTGCATCCCCAATATCTGCGCCGCAGCGGCCACGCCCTGCGCATGGTTGCCCGATGAGAAGGCCACCACACCACCCGCCCGCGCGGCTTGGGGGATCGACGACAACTTGTTGAAAGCGCCGCGAAACTTGAACGAGCCGGTTCGCTGCAGCATCTCGGGCTTGAAAAAGACCTTTGCACCCAGGCGCGCATCAAGTGCGGGCGACGAGAGGAGCGGCGTGCGGACTGCAAAAGGCGCCAATACGCGCGCTGCCGTATCGATATCCGCGGGGGTCACGGGAAACTCTTGGGACGATTCTTGGGAAGAATGTGTCATGACCACGTTCTATCGCGGGTCGCGACAGCCCAGCAAGGCCTCCCCGGGTCGGGCAGGCCATGAAGTGCTGACAGGCGGGCTCCAGATTTTCCTTGCAACAGGCAGGCGTCGGCGCACTCAGCGCAGCCTCAGTCAAAACGATGGAAATGATGGATCGGTCCGTGGCCATGGCCGACATCCAGTCGGTCGGCCGCGGCGATCGCAGCGGTGATGTAGGCTTTTGCGCTGCGCACGGCGGTGTCCATGTTGTCGCCTTTGGCCAGTCCGGCGGCGACCGCCGACGATAGCGAACAACCCGTGCCGTGGGTATTTGTCGTGGCGATGCGTGGAGCCGCAAGCGGCTTTACTCCATCGCGCGTGACAAGATAGTCGATGCTCTCGGCGCCCTGCCCGTGCCCGCCCTTGATCAGGACGCCAGCGCAACCCAGTGCCAGCAACCGCTGGCCCTGCCGCGCGATGTCGCTTTCGCTCTCGGCGATGGGCTCATCGAGCAGCGCTGCCGCCTCCGGCAGATTCGGCGTGATCAGTTGTGCGCGCGGAATGAGCTTGTGCCGTAACGCCTCGACCGCATCGGCCGCCAACAGGCGATCTCCCGATGTCGCGACCATCACGGGATCGAGCACCACATGCGCGGGCGACCAGCGTGCGAGCGCCGACACAATGGCCTCGATCACGGCAACTTCCGCGACCATACCGATCTTGACCGCTTTGATATCGAGATCGCCGAAGACCGCGTCGATCTGCGCGGTCACGAAATCCGCCGGCACCGGATGGATTCCCGTGACCCCGCGTGTGTTCTGCGCCGTCAGCGCCGTGATGACCGACGCGCCGTAGACGCCAAGCGCCGCGAATGTCTTGAGATCGGCCTGGATTCCGGCGCCGCCGCTGGAGTCGGAGCCGGCGATGGTCAATGCAATGGGGATCGTCATCCATCTTCCTGCGCGGGAACTGCCAGACCCGTCCAGCGCATCGTCCTAGCGCGGCAAGGACATCGCAGCAAGTTGCCTGCTTTGGGCTTCTGTTTCGTGCGGATTTTTCCGTTTCCCGTGTTTTTCCTGCGTGAACCCGTGTCCAGCCTGTCTGAAACCGCTATATTGAACCTTGATGCGATACCCCCCGGAGACACGCGATGGTTCCCTTCTTTGTTCAGTTCAAGTGCAAGCTCGGCCAATCCTATACCGTCGCCAACGCGCTCGCGGAGGCCGAGATCGCCTCCGAAATCTATTCCACCGCCGGCGACTACGATCTGCTGGTGAAGTTCTACGTCGATAACGACACCGCTCTCGGCCACTTCATCAACGAAAAGGTACAGGTCATTCCGGGCATCCAGGACACCCACACCATCATCACCTTCAAGGCGTTCGGATCGAAGTAGGGTCGCTCGCCGTCCCTCGGGCGGAGGCGACACGCACAAGCCCACAGCGGGTTACGACCCATGGTCATGCTGCGTATTGCCCTTTGGTTTCGGCGGACCATCCACCGCGGGCAGCGATTTGATATACGCCGCCATCGCCGCGCGATCGTCTGCACTCAGTTGCGAGGTGTTCTTGATCACGCGCGCCATGGGGCCGCCGACGCTGTCGCCTTCGGGTAGTATCCCCGTTTCGAGCAGGTAAGCGATGTCCTTGTCGCTCCAGTCGGCGAGGCCTTTCTGGGTGATGTTCGGCACCCAACCTTTGCCTTCGGGGTTCGGTCCGCCCGCGAACCTCTGCGCAGAAATGATGCCGCCCAGGAAATTGCGCGGGCTATGGCATTCCGCGCAATGGGCGAGCGCGT
This sequence comes from Pseudomonadota bacterium, assembly GCA_018240625.1. GTDB lineage: Bacteria > Pseudomonadota > Alphaproteobacteria > Rhizobiales > Xanthobacteraceae > Nitrobacter. Next base: position 7,522 of record JAFEFK010000897.1, on the reverse strand, counting down.
TGACCAGATAGGCGCCCCGATTCCATTGCACCGATTTCGTCGCATCGGGACTGAAACGCTTGCCGTCCATGAACAACAGTTTCCAGATGCCGACAGCGCGCCGGATGTTGAACGGAAACGGCAGGTTGTGATCGCGCACCTTGCCGGGGACGGGCGGCAGGGTTTTCAGGTAGGCAAAGAGGTCGCGCACGTCCGACAATTTGGCGTGGTGATAAGACGTGTAGGGAAAAGCCGGAAAAAAGTGCGTATCTGCGGGCGAGGTCCCTTCGGTCACCGCCGTGACGAAGTCGGCCTCCGTCCAACGCCCGATGCCGTCGGATGGATCGGGCGAAATGTTCGGCGCATAGAACGTGCCGAACGGTGATGGAATGGCGAGGCCACCGCCGAGCCGGGTTCGGTCCGGTTGATTGGGGACCGCATGGCAGGAGGAACATCCCCCGGCATTGAACGTTGTCAGGCCGTTGGCGAGGTTGGGGGTATAGGCTGGCAGCGCGGCTGCCGGAACGGACACAGGAATCGTCAGCCACCAGAATGCGCCCAATCCCGCAACGCACGCAATCACGATGAAAACAGCGACCCGCCTCAACATTCACCAACTCGTCGTTATGCCCTGACGTCGATTGCGCCAGTATGCGCATAATTCGCGTTGCAATCTCGGCCTAAATTTGCGCGGCCGCGCGTCGATTTCGGGAATAAAACAACGGAAACCCTTGTTTGGAACCTACAACGACCCTTCATCATAACCGGGAGAGAACCATGACCAGTGCAAAGATCCTGCTCGCCACGCTCACCTTGGGCGCCGCCGTCGCCTTCGCCGGACAGGCGTCCGCCGAGAAGCTCAAGGCAACCCTTAACGGTGCGTCCGAAGTCCCTGCCAACACCGAAAAGGGCACCGGCGCCCTCGACGCAAATTACGACGCAGCCAGCAAGAAGCTGACCTGGAAGCTGACCTATTCGGGTCTCAGCGGTCCTGCCACCGCCGCCCACTTCCACGGCCCGGCTGAGGCCGGCAAGAATGCCGGCGTCGCGGTTGCGATTCCCAATGCAACCTCCAGCCCGGCCGAAGGCAGCGCCACGCTGACAGATGCGCAAGCCGCCGACCTGCTCGCCGGCAAGATGTATGTGAATGTCCACACCGCAGCCCACCCGGGCGGTGAAATTCGTGGTCAGGTGACGAAGTAAGATTGTCCTGACACGATCCATACGAGAAGGGGCGAACCTGAAGTTCGCCCCTTTTTCGATCAGGTCGACCAATAGGGCCGGTCAGCCCTTCTTGATGCGGAAGGTCTCGTGACAGCCGCCACAGGACTTGCCGAGGGCCGGCACGGCGGCCTTTAGCGTGTCGATATTCTTGATGCTGGCCTTGGCGTCTGCGACCGCCTTGGTAAAGGTCGCGATGTGCGCGTCAAAGTCGGCCTTGTTGTCCCAAACCTTCGGTGAAGCGCTGTAATCGTCGTCGCTCGGCTGACCCTTCATGCTTTCCGGAAACAGCGTCGGCAACTTCCTGGCGGTCTCTTCGAGCACGGCGAGTGACGCATCGACGGTCGCCTGATCATAAGGCTTTTCGCCCTTGACCATGGCCACGAGAGCACCGGTGTTCTTGCCGGTCGCCTTCATGACGGTCTGCGCATTCTTGAGCGCATCCTGCTGCGCGGACACCGCGCCAAGCCCTAGCAGCAACACACCCGCGACAATCACCGGTCGTATCATCGGCCGCACTCCCTGTTTTCCATTTTGATGGTTCTGGTGGTTTTATTCAGGAGGTTAACACCCAAACCGCCGTCCTATTCCGCGCACCCTTAGAGCCGATGCCGCCGCTGGGCCTCCCGGATCGCCATCCAGACCCGCTCGGGCGTGGCCGGCATATCGATGTGGTCGATCTGATACTCCCGCCACAGACCCTCGACGATGGCATTGACGACCGCCGGACAGGACCCGATCGCTCCGGCCTCGCCCGCGCCCTTCACGCCGAGCGGATTGGTCGCGCACGGGACGTTGTGGGTCTGGAAGGTAATCGCGGTACCGTCAGCCGCGCGGGGCAGCGCGTAATCCATGAACGTGCCGGTGACGAGTTGGCCGTCCTTGGCATCGTAGACCGCCTGCTCCATCAAGGCCTGACCGATGCCCTGCATGGTGCCGCCATGCACCTGGCCCGCGAGCAGCAGCGGATTCAACGTCACACCGAAATCATCGACGATGACATAGTTGACGAGCTGGATCTTACCAGTCGCGGGGTCAATCTCGACTTCCACGGCATGGGTGCCGTTGGGATAGGTGCCGTCCGCGCTGCTGAAGCTTTCGTTGGCTGTCAGCTTCGACGGATCGGCGCCCTTTGCGATATCTGCGAAAGAAATCGAGCGGTCGGTGCCCGCGATCCGGACCTTACCATCCGTGATCTCCAGATCGCTCGCGCTGGTTTCCAGTGCTTCCGAAGCAATCTCGCGCAGGCTGGCGCCGAGCTTGCGCGTCGCACGCTCCACACTGACGCCGCCGGACGGAATCGAGCTCGAGCCGCCGGTGCCGAGGCCGGAGACCACCACGTCGGTATCGCCCTGCACCATATGAACGCGCTCGGGCGGAATGCCGAACTGATCCGCGATGATCTGCGCGTAGGCGGTGGCATGACCCTGCCCACTCGATTGCGTGCCGATCAGAACGGTGACGTCGCCGTTGGGATCGAGCCGCACATCGGCGCGTTCCTCGCCCATGGTGCCGCACACTTCGACATAACTGGCGAGTCCGATGCCGCGCACGAGCCCCTGCTTCTTGGCCGCCTTGGCGCGCTTGGGAAATTCCTTCCAGTTGACGATCTCCATCGCGCGCTTCAGATGCGCGGTGAAATCGCCGGAATCATAGATCTTTCCGGTCGCGGTGGTGTACGGCATCGCCTTCGGCGGAATGAAGTTCTTGCGACGGATCGCATCCGGGGTCATGCCGAGTTTGCGTGCCGCGGTATCGACCAGCCGCTCGACGACATAGGCCGCCTCGGGACGGCCCGCCCCGCGATAGGCGTCGACGGGCACGGTGTTGGTAAACACAGTCCGGACCCGGCAATAAAATGCCTTGATGTCGTACAGGCCCGGCAACATTCCGGCTCCGCCATGCGGGATGTAGGGACCGAAGGTCGAGAGGTAAGCGCCCATGTCGCCGATCAGATCGACGTCCATGCCGAGAAACTTGCCGTCGTCAGCCAGCGCCATCCGCGCCGTCGTCACGTTGTCGCGGCCCTGCGCATCTCCAACGAAATGATCCGAGCGCTCCGCTGTCCATTTCACCGTCTTGCGAAGTTTCCTCGAGGCGACCGCGATCAGCGCATATTCGCGATAGGGAAACAGTTTTGTGCCGAAGCCGCCGCCGACGTCGGGGCAGATCACGCGCATCTTCTCCATCGGCATCTTCAGCACGAACTGGCAGAGAATTTCGCGCAAGCGATGGCTGCCCTGGCTGCCGATCGTCAGCGTCAGATGATCGCGCTTGGCATCGTACTCGCAGACCGCGGCGCGCGTTTCCATGTAGTTGGTGACGATGCGCGGATTGACGATGGAAATCTCCGCCACCGCATGCGCCTTGGCAAACGCCGCCTCGGTCGCCTTCTTGTCGCCAATTGAAGTATCGAACAGCACATTTCCCGAATGCTCGGGCCAGACCTGCGGCGCGCCCTTCTTCACGGCGTTGGCAGACCCGATGACGGCCGGCAGCGGCGTCCATTGCACTTCGATCGCTTCGATCGCATCACGCGCATGCTCGACCGTATCGGCCACGACAAACGCCACGGCATCGCCGACGTGACGCACTTCGTCTCGCGCGAGGATCGGATAGGGAGGTCCCGTGAAAGGCTCATCGGGCAGATTGAACAGGCACGGCAGGCCGCCGAGATCGGCAACGTCTGCCGCGGTGAGGATCAGGCCGACGCCGGGTAGACCGCGAGCGCGGGACGTATCGATCTTGTATTTTGCGTGTGCGTGTGGCGAGCGCAACATCAACGCATGCATCGAAGCGGACGGCGCGTGGTCGTCGGTATAACGGCCCTTGCCGCGAATGAGCGCATCGTCTTCCTTGCGCCGAACGCTTTGACCGACGCCGAATTTTACGGGAGCCATAATATCTCCGGTTAGCTTTCCAGGTTGTCGTTATATTGCAGCGGAACTGCATCAAGCGCAATGCCGCAAGGCTACCGGATCAACGACCTGAGCCAGCGCGGACCGAACATCAGCAATATCGCGGCGGCATAAACGGCCGCACCGACGAGGACCAGCAACCCGAGCGCCGCCTCGTCACGCAACGCGCTCCAATCGGCAAATTGCACCGACGCAAAGCGCGCGGCGAGCCAAAGCGCCAGCGCGAGGGCCGCGCCCGCGAGCAGGAATTTTGCGAGCGAGAGCAGCAGCGGACGGCCAAACTCGAAGTACCCTGCCCGCACCGCAAAGCCGATCACGAGCAGAAGATTGATCCACGCTCCGACCGCCGTGGCGAGCGCGAGGCCAATTTGTGCGAGCGAGCCCACCAGTGCGATTTTCAGCGCGACATTGACCACAATCCCGGTCAGCGCGGCCTTCACCGGCGTCGCGGTATTTTTGCGCGCATAGAATGTCGCAACCGCGCTGCGGATCAGAACAAAGGGAATGAGGCCCACCGCGTACGCGGCAAGTGTTGCACCCGCCGCCGCCGCGTCCGCTTTCGAGAAAGCGCCGCGCGCGAACATGGCACGCATGACCACATCGGGAACGGTCAGAAAGGCAGCCACAAATGGCACGGAAAACAGCAGGGTGAAATCGAACGCCCGGCGTTGCGACGCCATCGCGCCGGCCTGGTCGCCGGCTGTCAGGCGCCGCGACATTTCCGGCAGCAATACAGTGCCGATCGCGATGCCGATCACCCCGATCGGCAACTGATTGAGCCGGTCGGCGTAATAGAGCGCTGACAGGGCGCCTGCCGGAAGAAACGTCGCGATAATAGTGTCGGCGAACAGCGCAACCTGCGTCCCCATCGAGCCCAGCGTCGCCGGCCCCAAAGCGCGAAAGAACGATTTGACGTCTTCGCCCAACTCGACTCGCGAAAATCGCGGCAACCCGCCGTGTCGGCCGAGATCGCCGGCCAGCAGGAAAAACTGCAAAAACCCGGAAATCAGAACGCCCCAGGCCGCCGCGTGCCCCGCGCTCGGGAAATAGGCCGCGAGCGCCAGCGTCATCATCATCGACAAATTCAGGAAGATCGGCGCCGCCGCCGCGCTCGCGAACCGGTGCATGACATTGAGCATGCCGCCATACAGCGTCACCAGCGTGATCAGCAGAAGATAGGGAAACGTAATGCGCGTCAGTTCGATGGCGAGCCGTCGCTGCTCGGCGTCGTCCGAAAAACCCGGCGCGAGAATGCTCATGGCCTGCGGCATGAAAAGCCAGGCGACTGCGAGCAGAACGATCTGCGACAGGAACAGCAGCGTGAAGATGCGGTTCGCGAACAGTCGCGCCGAGGCATCGCCCTGTTCGCCATGAATGTGCGCATAGGCCGGCACGAACGCGGCGTTGAAAGCCCCCTCCGCGAAAATCGCCCGGAAGTGATTCGGCAACCTCAAAGCGACGAAAAACGCGTCGGCGGCGGGTCCGGCACCCAGGATCGCGGCGAGCATGATGTCGCGTGCGAAACCGGTCAGCCGTGACAGCAGCGTATATCCGCCGACCGTGAAAATGCGTCCGAGCATCCAGCGTTTCTACAGGATGACTCGGCACTTCAAAACGGCGAAATCAGGCTGAAAGCGCGTCGCGCACAGCCTTGATTACGCGCTCCTGCGCGGCCTCATCGAGATAGGCATGCATCGGCAGGCTGATGACATCGTTGGAAAGCCGCTCGCTGACTGGCAACCCGCCCTCAGCGACCGGGAAGTCGCGGTAAGCGGTCTGCTGGTGCATCGATTTCACGTAATAAATTGCAGTAGGAACGCCTTGCGCTTTCAAGGAGGCAGCAAACGCGTCGCGGTCGGTCCCCGCGGGTAGGCGGATCGTGTATTGTGCCCACACCGACGTGCAGCCGCTGGCCAGACGCGGCACCGTTACGACATTGCCGAGACCGCGCGAATAACGCTCCGCCACGAGATTTCGCGCGGCGATCTCGTCGTCGAATATCTTGAGCTTCTCGAGCAGGATCGCCGCCTGCATGGTATCGAGGCGGCCGGTCAGACCAAGCCGGATATTGTCATATTTGTCCGCGCCCTGACCATGGACGCGGATGCTGCGCAAGATATCCGCAAATTGAGCATCGTCCGTGAAGATCGCACCGCCGTCGCCGAAGCAACCGAGCGGCTTCGCCGGAAAGAAACTGGTCGCGGTGGCGTGGCATATGCTGCCGAGCCGTTTGCCCTTGTAGCTGGCGCCGAAGCCTTGCGCGGCATCGTCGACAATGAACAGGCCTTCGGCTTCGGCCACAGCAGCGATTGCATCATGGTCAGCGCTTTGTCCGAATAGATCGACAGGAATAACGACCTTCGGCGTTAAGCCTTTTCCCTTTGCGGCGGCTATACCACGCTTCAGCGACTTCGCATCCATGTTGAAGGTCGACTCATCGACGTCCACGAATACGGGTGTCGCCCCAGTCAATGCCACGGCCTCGCCGGTGGCGCAGAACGTAAACGACGGGCAGATCACCGCATCGCCAGCACCCACCCCCTTGGCCATCAGCACCATCAGCAGCGCGTCGGTGCCGCTCGCACAAGTCACGACATGTTTGGCGCCGCAGAATGCCGCCAGCCGCGATTCGAGCTCAGTCACTTCAGGGCCGTTGACGAACTGGCAATGAGTCAGCACGCGCGCGACCGCGTCGTCGATGGATTTACCCAGCCGGCGGCGCTGCGCGCCGATGTCGATAAATGCTACGGATTCAGAGCGAATATGCTGATTCATGGTGCCTTGCATAGATTTGATATTGGACATCACGGCACGACCACCGCGAGCTGGACGATCACGACCATGCGTTAGCCGACAACACGACGCGGCCCCTTCAGGGCTGCAGCCGCAGCCGGAGTCGTCGGCGCTTCGAGACACTTGATCGCGATCTCGAGGCTGGCGACACCTTCGTCACCGCTCACCGCCGGAGTTTTGCCTGAACGCACTGCATCGACAAACGCGATCAATTCGGCACGCAGCGGCTCATCATGTCCCACTGGCAGGTGACGCATGGAGTAACTGCCGTCCGGCTGGAAACCAAAGCATTCGGTGACCTGGCGGGTCAGAAGGTCGCCCATCACATATTTACCGCGGGTCGCGACCGTGACGTTGCGCGCCTTGAACGGCGTCAGCCAGTTCGTATTGATGTGGGCAAGTACACCGGACGCGGTCCGGAACTGAAGCAGCGCGATATCTTCGCGTTCGGCGACGGCACTGGAGAGCTGGGGCTGCACGTCGACGATGTCGGATTCGGTAAACCAGCGAATCAAATCGATATCATGCACGGCAAGGTCGATGACAACGCCGACATTCGACATACGCGGAGGGAAAGGACCCACCCGGGTAATCGCGATGGACAGAATATC
>JAFEFK010000896.1 GCA_018240625.1 Pseudomonadota bacterium | reverse complement strand
CGTCGGAGACGCCGATCAGGTCGCCATAGCGGACTTCAAGACGTTCAATCTTTAATAGCGGCGCGGTCATGTCGCAGGGCCGCCCATCAGTTCGACCGGCGTATGTCCCGCCGCGGCCTTGGCGGCGCGCTTGCCGAGATAGGCCTCGATGACAGCCGGATTGCGCGTCACATCGCGCGGGCTGCCGCTGGCGATTTCCCTGCCCTGATGAAACACCATCACGCGCGTCGTCAGCGACATGATGACTTCCATGATGTGCTCGACGATGACGAGCGTGATGCCCGACGCATGGATCTTGCGAACGAGATCGATCGCGAGCTGCACCTCACCCTGCGTCAGGCCCGCCATGGCTTCGTCGAGCAGCAGCACCTTGGGTTCTGTCGCAAGTGCGCGCGCGATCTCGAGGCGCTTGCGGCCCGGCGTGCCCAGCGACTTGGCCGGCGTATCCGCCAGCGCGGTCATTCCCACCTGTTCGAGCACGGCCCTCGCCTTGGCTTCGGCTTCGGCCCGATGCGCGGTTCGCAGAAACGCGCCGATCATCACATTCTCGAGCACCGACATGCCCTCGAAGGTCAACGGAACCTGAAAAGTCCGTGCGAGCCCGAGTTGCACACGCTCTTCCGGCGTCATACGCGTGATGTCCTGACCTTCGAACAGCACCGTGCCCGATGTCGAGAGCAGATCGCCGGTCAGGCAGTTGAAGAACGTCGATTTGCCGGCGCCGTTAGGACCGATCAACCCGAGGATGTCGCCCTGCTCCAGCGTCACGGACGCCGCATCGACGGCCTTGAAACTACCGAAGGTTTTGGTGATTTGACGCGCCTCAAGGAGCATGCGCCGCTCCTTCTCCGGTCGCGGGCGGCTTCGCGCTCCATCGTCCGCGCAGCCGGCCCAGCAAGAGCAGAAGGCCGCCCGGCTGGAACCGCGCGAGCAGAACGATGATCGCGCCATAGACAACGAATGTCAGCCCCGCGCCTTTACCTCCCAGCAGGTTGTTAGAAATTTCCTCCAGCGGCACGAGGATGGCCGCACCGACCAGCGGCCCGAACAGGAGACCCGCGCCACCGAGCGCCGCCATGATCAGCATCTTCACGGAAATGAGAATGCCGAGCCCGGACTCCGGATCGACGAAACCGAACATCATGGCATACAGCGCGCCGCCGACACTGGTCAGTCCCGCGCTCAGCATGAACGCATAGAGCTTGATCCGGCTCGCCTGTGCTCCGAGCGAGCGCGCCGCGCGTTCGGAATCCTTGATGGCGCGGAGATAGAAACCCATCCGGCTATTGGTCATCCGCCAGGTGATCCAAAGCGTTGCAATCAACACGAGGAGAAACAGATAGTAGTACGGTAGCGCCGACGTGAACGACATATCGAAGACATTTCTCGGCACTGTCGGTCCGCTCAGGCCAACGGCTGCGCCGAGATAGTCGGTATTGGTGACGATCAGCCGGACCAGTTCGGCAACCGCGATGGTCGCCATGCTGAAATAGTGGCCGGACAGCCGCAACGTCGGCACGCCGATGACGGCGGCAATCAGCACGCTCGCGACGATGCCGACGGGAATGCCGACCAGTGGTGACACCGCAAAATGGGCGTAGGCGCCCATAGCCGCGTAAGCGCCGCATCCGAAGAACACCACGTGCCCTACCGATACCTGTCCGGCGTAACCGCCGACAACGTTCCAGGCCGATGCAATAATGGCATAGAGCAGGATCAGCGCACCGAGGCGCTGCTGGAACGGCGTCGTGAACAGCAACGGGTACGCGATCACCAGCGCCAGTACGATCGAAGGCCAGAAAAAGCGCCGCATCACATCTTGCCCATCAGGCCCTGCGGGCGGAACCAGAGCACGCACAGAAATAGCGAATAGACGACGATGTCCTTGTAAACGGCGCCGATCCAGTAAGCCGACACCGACTCGATCACGCCAATCAGGAGCCCCGCGACAAGCGCGCCGGGAATGCTGCCGAAGCCTCCGAGCGACACCGTGACAAACGCGACGATCGCCAGCGTTTCACCGACCGTGGGCGCGATATAGAAAAAGGTCGCGATCAACGCGCCCGCGATGCCGGTGGCGGCGGCTGCAATAGCCCAGGCGATCGCCTGCATGCTGTCGGGGCGAATGCCCATCAGTTGCGCCGCCGTCGAATCTTCGGCGACCGCCAGCATTTTCGAACCGAGCGAAGTGCGCGTCAGGAGGAGATGCAAGCCCAACGTCACCACCAGAGCCACAACGCCAGCGAGCAGCCGCGCCGCCTGGATGCGAATGCCGAACACATCGAACGTGCCGCCGACGATGTTTTCCGGCAGCGTCATGAAATTGGCGCCGAACGCCCAGAACACCGAGTAGCGCAGCAGCAGTGCCAGCCCGAACGTGCCGAGAATTTGGGCCAGCATCGGCCCTTTCATCACGCTGCGAATGAGGCCGAAGTAGACGATGACTCCTACCGTCGCAAGCACCAGCGCCGCGATCGGCACGCCGAGCAATGGACCCGCCCCGAACAACGTGTAGACGACGAACGCGACGTACATCCCGAGCATGACGAAATCGCCATGCGCGAAGTTGACGATGTTCATCATGCCCCAGATCAGCGTGAGGCCGGAGGAAAACAAGGCGTAAACTGCGCCAAGCAACAACCCGCCGACGATCACCTGAACAAGGATAGTGGACATGCCAGCCGCACGCTCTGTGAATGAAACCTAGAGTGGTTCCCATTTAGACGGAAACGCATCATCGAATACAGCGAACTCCCTCTCCCGTGGGGAGAGGGTTGGGATGAGGGCGTACGACGTCAATGTTGCCCCCTCACCCGGCGCCATAGCGCGTCGAAGACGCGCGTAACCGCGCTTATGGTGCCGACCTCTCCCCCGTGGGGAGAGGTAAAGAAATCACCGCCCCGATTCCATCTCATGGTGGCAGACTCTCGTATTCTTACAATCCCGCTGCGGTTCAGGCTCTGAAGTTCGCTTCAAGAGCCTGAAACAAGCTTCTGAACCACCACACGCAAATGAGGGCGGGTCAATGACCCGCCCTCCGGTGTCACCAACCCTTGTAGGGCATTACGGGAGCCTTGGCCGCGTTGGCCTTCGGCCATACCGCGACATAGTGCTCGCCGTCCTGCAACTGGATCACCACGCCCGACGCCAGTGTGTTCTGGCCCTTCTCGTCGAACTTCACGCCCTTGTAGCCGATCATCAACTGGTCGGCCTTGAGATCGGTGGCCTTGAGAGCCGCCTGGATCTTAGCCGGCTCGGTCGATCCCGCGCGGTTGATGGCGTCGGCCAATACGAAGAAGGCCTGCATCTGGCGTGCGGCGGTATCGTCCATGTCGTCGCCGCTCTTCTTCTTATACAGATCGTTGATGATGTAGGTCACGGATCCCGGCGCACCAAGACTCCATGAGGAGCGATTGAACACGCCTTGCGAAATCTTGCCGACCGTCTTGATGAACGATGGATCGGAGAAACCGGAATCGTCGGCGATAATCATCGGCGGCTTGTAGTCGAGAGACTGCATGGTCTTGGCGAACAAAATCGCGTCTGAAGCGTAGCTGACCATGATCACGACATCGGGCTTCTTCTCCTTGAGCTGGAGAACCTGGCTCTGAACGTCAGTCGTATTGGCCGAATAGGCGATATCGAGCGCGATCGGCTGCCCCTGCGCCTTGAAGGCGGAAGCAATGACGCTTGCGACCGAGGTGCCGTATTCGGTGTTTTCATGGACGACGGCGACGCTGTCGGTCTTGGCGCCGGCCGCTTTCATGTCCTTGAGGAAGTCGTGATACAGTTTCGCGAAATCGGACGCGACCGGCGTGGTGCGGAAGAACCACTTGAAGCCGCGTTCGGTCAGATTGGCGGCAACGGATTCACCGTTGACGAAGGGAATTCCATATTTTTCCGCGATGGCGCTCGCCGTCAGCGTGATACCCGACTGATAGGAGCCGGTCAGCGCAACGACCTTTTCCTCGGTGATCAGCCGCAGCGCCTGGTTCTGGCCGGTGGCGGGACTGCCCTGATTGTCGGCGAACACGACATCGACCTTGGCGCCACCGAGCCCCGGGAGTCCGGCGTCCTTGGCGAGCGGAAAATTACCCAGCTCGGGATGCGCGTTGTTGATGATGTCCATCGCGGTTTCGATGGCCGCCTTGGCGTGAACGCCGGCGCTCGCCGCGTTACCGCTTAATGGAAAGATTGCACCGATCTTGACGACCTTGTCCTGAGCATAGGCTGTGCCAGCCAAAGCGGCGACAAAAGTGGCCGCACAAAGCAGGCCCGCGACTCGACTAAATTTCATGCTGATGATCTCCGAAGACGTTCCCACCCGTTAAGACATCGAGTCCGTCCTGCGCCTGGCGCAAAAACGGCTCGTCGTTCTCTTTATTTTAGCCAAACACCATCGCATGCCGGTCCATTCGCGGCAAGTTACGCCGCACGACGCAACGCCAGCGCAGATGCGACCGTAGCGTTGTTCACACCGATCCGGATCGGAATGGATCATGCGGCGAAGCAGCCTCTGAAATGTCCGGCAGCGAACGCCGAACGGCTCATTCGCTTGCCTTGGGTTTGCCGCAACGAAATCCCGGCGCGCCCTGCCCCGGCGCTTGCCAAAACGGGGAGCGAACGAGTAGAAGGACGCACGTTTGCCGGCGTGCGGTGGCGCAGCGGCCAAATGTTGCTCTAAAGCATTGCAAACGCTGACTAAAATTGGGGAATGGTGTAACGGTAGCACAACAGACTCTGACTCTGTTTGTCTAGGTTCGAATCCTAGTTCCCCAGCCAGACCGGAAATCCGGGTAACCGCCTGATCCTTACAGGCTTTTCCGCTGCGAACCGTTGCCTACGATACCTCGTGCGCCGCCGCTCTGAGATCCGCTGTTGATCCGCGTCAGCCGTGCATGGTCAGCCCACCCGATACGCTGATGGTTTGCCCCGTGATGAACGCGGCGTCGTCACTGAGCAGGAATGCGATCATGCCCGGATAGTCGTCGGGCTGTCCAAGACGTCGCAACGGAATCGCCCGAGCCAATCCTTCGGCAATCTTTCCGCCCGACGGCGAACTCTTGGTGAAGGCGTCGAACAGCGGCGTATCCGTTGGACCAGGGCATACCACGTTCAGGATGATATTTTTTCGCGCCAATTCTCGAGCGACCGTCTTGGTGAACGAAATCAGGCCGCCCTTACATGCCGAATAGACCGCCTCTCCGGAGGAGCCAACGCGGCCCGCATCGGAAGCCACGTTCACTACCCGTCCAAAGCTGCGCTCAACCCTGCGCTTGACCACAACTTGATGCAGCTTGAGCGGCCCGTAAAGGTTGATTCCGATTACCTTGTCCCAAAAGGCGCGATCGGTTTCGAGAAACGCGATTGGGATATCCCATCCGGCCACATTGGCGAGCAATTCAATCGGCCCGGCCGCGGCTTCGAACTTGTCCGCCGCAGCGGCGACCGCATCGCGATCAGTGATGTCGACCTGAAATGCCAACACCCGACCAGGTTTGCCAGAGCA